>JAEZFE010000046.1 GCA_023437865.1 Pseudomonadota bacterium
GCCCAACGCCTGGGCGTTCCTGTCTATGACGAGGAATTGCTGAAGGAGGTCGCCGAGCGTCTGCACGACGATCCGGCCATTGTCCAGATGCTCGACGAAAGTGTGGGCCGGGCTAAGGATATGTGGCTCTACCGCC
Source organism: Pseudomonadota bacterium (assembly GCA_023437865.1). GTDB lineage: Bacteria > Pseudomonadota > Alphaproteobacteria > Rhodospirillales > Magnetospirillaceae > Magnetospirillum. The sequence goes on from JAEZFE010000046.1 coordinate 137, forward strand.
TGTTCTCGGGCAAGGATGTGGGGCAGGATGCCTATCGTGACACCCTTGTCAAAGTGGTGCTCAGCCTCGGCCGCCTAGGCGGCGTCATCATCGGGCGGGGCGCCCATCTCATCCTGGCGGATGGCTGCGCGCTCCGCGTGCGCATCGCCGGTTCGCCCGAAATCTGCGCCCGCCGCATGGCCGCGCAGGGCCACGGCACTTATGACCATGAGTTGGCCAAGGCGAAGGAACTCAACCATCGGCGCGGCCAGTTCGTGTGGGATGTCTTCCACTCCCGCCTGTCGGATGCCAGCCATTTCGACATCACCGTCAACACTGACCGCATGAACGATTTCGAAGATGTGGTCGAGATGCTGGTCGGCATGGGGACGGCCATACATGCCGGCCGCGTGCTGGGACTGAAGGGAAGCGTCTAGTCTAGCCCAAGCGCCCGAGCGCCAGCCCGCCGCCGCCCGGAGGGGCGACAGCGGGGGCGCCTTGGGCAGCGACGGTGCCCATGATCTTCTCGACCTCTTCGGCCATCTTTGCCGCGGTTTCGACGATCGGAGCGAAGCCGGATGGATCGGCGATGCGGTCAAGCAGGGCCTTGGCATGCGCCAGGATCTGCATGGCCTCATCCTTGCGACCGGGCAGCAGCGGCTGAACCTGTTTCTTGACCCGGGTAGGTATGCGCCGCAGCAGGCCAAGACGGCGGTTGGAGAGCACCTTGAAGTTCATGACCCCGGCCAGCAGATCGGCGTGATCGCCGGGGTGTAGCGCCTCGAACAGGTACTCGATCAGCTCGACCTCGTTGAATTCGAGGATGAGGAACGTGCGTTGAGTCTGCTGCCAGTCGGCGATGAAGGCGCCGACATCCGCCAAACGCTGGGCCAGTTCAGCCTGGAAAATATCGGGCGACAGCATCCGCCAGGCCTTGGAGGCGGTCATCGGCACCTTGCCGGGCAGGCCGTAGTTTCTTGAAACGTTGTGCGCAACCGCCAACAGGGCGCGGCTGCCGCACTGGAGCGTGGCGCGCGGCCAACAGGCATAGAGCGCATCCAACGCATCGAAATCATTGGCTGGCGGCGGCTCCGACAGCAGCAATTCCAGGGCCTCGCGGCGTTCAGGCAGAGCAGCATGGCCCTTGGCCGGTGGCGTTCCGTCCTTATGGTGGGCGGCGATGATCGCTTCGACCCGGCGGCTCAGCTCGTCGACCGGCTCGACTGCTGGAGGCAAAGAAGGGACCGGGGCTTCCTCCGCCTGGGTTGGCGGCGTGGCTTGGTCGGCCTTGGCCGTAGCCGCAGCTTGCTGCTCCCTCCTCGCGGCGGTCACCCGGCGCAGTCCTACGCTCAGCGACGGGGCCCGTGCGGGTGCGGTCGGTGCGGTTACTGCTTCGGCCGCTGGTGAATCGCCCTCGACGGACAATTGCAGCGCCGGTTCGAGCGCGCCACGGGCCAGTGCCGAGAACTCGTCCTCCTCCTCAATGGGAGGCAGGCCGGAAAGCAGATCCTCCAGGCGGAATGGCTTCAGTTCTATGTCGTCGCGGGAATCGCGAGCCCTTGCCGCCACAGCGGCTTCCTCGGGCTTTCTTGCGGAGGCAGTATCCTCGCTCATGCCGAAAGAATAGCGAAGCTCACTGATCCCGGCCACGGGAGAATGGTCATGGGGTCAAGCCAATGCCTTGGTCGAGGGCGCGTGCCAGGGCGCAGAATGCCTCGACCGGCAATTCCTCTGCGCGCGCTGTGGGCATCACTCCTGCCGCCGCGATCAATGCCTCGGCATTGCCGAGCGTCTTGAGGCTGGACCGCAGCATCTTGCGGCGCTGGCCGAATGCGGCGGCGGTCACCCGTTCCATGGTATCGAAGCGGGCGGGCGCTAGCGGTACGGCTCGCGGGACCAGCTTGACCACGGTGGACATCACCGCCGGCGGTGGGGTGAAGGCGCGCTTGTCCACGTTGAACAGTGGGCGGACATCACACAGCCATTGGGTAATGACTGACAAGCGGCCGTAGTGGGGACTGCGGGGCTCAGCGGCCAAGCGGTCCACCACTTCCTTCTGGAACATCAATGTCATGCTCTCGAAGGCGGTCGCCTCACGCAGCCATTGCAGCAGCAGCACGGTCGAGATGTTGTAGGGAAGGTTGGCAACGATGCGGCGCGGCGCGTTGCCTAGGGTGGTGCAATCCACCTCCAATGCGTCGGCGGCGATGATCTCCAGCCGGCCGGGATAGGCGGCGGCGATCTCGTTTTGGATGGCGATGGCGCGGTCATCGCGTTCGATGGCGACAACATGGCGTGCGCCGCCGTCCAGCAGCGCACGGGTCAGGCCGCCGGGGCCGGGGCCGATTTCGATGCAGGTGCCCTGGTCCAGATTGCCGGCGCCGCGCGCGATGCGGCCCGTCAGGTTCAGGTCGAGCAGGAAATGTTGGCCCAGCGACTTACGCGCGTTCAGGCCGTGCGACGTGATGACGTCGCGTAGCGGAGGAAGCTCGGTCATAAAGCGGCCTTGCGGTTGGTGGCGATCTCGCCGGCCATGACCAGCGCCGCCATCAGGCTGGTCTCGCTGGCTGTGCCGGTGCCGGCGATGCCGAAGGCGGTGCCGTGGTCAGGCGACGTGCGGACGATGGGCAGGCCCAAGGTGACGTTCACCCCTTCGTCAAAGCCCAGGGTTTTGAGCGGGATCAGCGCCTGATCGTGGTACATGCACAGGGCGGTATCGTAGCCGGCGCGAGCTGCGGCGTGGAACATGGTGTCGGGCGGCAGGGGGCCCACGGCGTCGACACCGGCGGCCCGCAATTCGGCGATTGCGGGGGCGATGATGTCGATCTCCTCGTTCCCCATGGCGCCGTCCTCGCCGGCATGGGGATTGAGGCCGGCTACCGCCAGCCGGGGCTGCGCGATGCCGAAATCCACCCGTAGCGCGGCGGCAGTGGCCAAGCCGGTGGCAACGATGGTGTCGCGGGTCAGCGTGCGGATCGCTTCGCTCAGGCTGACATGGATGGTAACCGGAACCACCTTCAGCATGGGGCAGGCCAGCATCATGACTTCGGCGCCGTCCTGGCCGGTCAGATGGGCAAGGAATTCCGTGTGGCCTGGAAAGCGGAAGCCGCCCTGGTACATGACCCCCTTATGGATGGGGTTGGTCACCACGGCGGACGCCGCGCCGCTTTGCGCCAGTTCCACGGCGCGGGCGATGGAGGTGCGTACTGCTGCGGCGTTGGCCGGGACGGGACGGCCTGGCTCGACTTGGGCCACCAGCGGCTGGACCAGGACCGGCAGCGCGTGGGGGAAGATATGCGGCGCTTCGTCGGGAGCGGCAATCGGCTGTACCGGCACGGCCAGCCCCAGCCGCGCGGCCAGAGCCGCCAGGCGTACCGGATCGTCGATGGCAAAGAATGCGGGAAGCCCCTCGGCCCGGCGCAGCCACGCCTTCAGCGTCAGCTCGCCGCCGATGCCGGCGGGCTCGCCCATGGTCAAAGCCACCGGGGCGAGTGCGGAAGGGGTCACGGGCCTCAGCTCCGCAGGTCGATGAAGGCGGCGCGGCGCAGATTGCGGATGTAGCGGCGCGACAACATGTCCATGCGCTCGTCCTCGACCAGGCGGCGGACCTGCTCGCGCGACGGCATGGTGATACGGGCCGATTCCTCGCGGGCGCACACCATCACCACCTGAACGCCGGCGGCGGTGTCCATGGGCTCGCTGACACGGTTGACCGGCAGGTTGGCGACCGCGCGGCGCAAATTGACGTCCAATTCTCCAACCCGCTTGGTACCCAGGCTGCCGCCGGCGGAGGTTCCCACCTTGCGTCCGATGTCCTCGAGATCGGCGCACGAGCGTGCCTGCGAGGTCAATTGGGCGGCGCGGCTGAGCAATTCCTGCTTCGGCGGGGCGTCGCGGCCGGTGGGCACCGGCAGAACGACCTGTGACAACGTGACGGTGGCGTCGTCAGGGTTGGCGGTTTGTCCGGCGATACGGCTGTCCGCCAGCATCAGGATGACGAACCCGGACGAGGTGCGAATCAGCGGGCTGAACTGGCCCTTGCTCAGGCTGGCCAGCGGGGTGACCAGTTCCTCATCCATGGCGCCTTCCGACAGCCAGCCCATGGAACCGCCGCCGCTCGCGGTGGGAGCGCGCGAAAACTGGCGGGCCAGGGCGGCGAAGGGGGCGCCGGACTTCAACTGTTCGACCAGCCGTTCGCCCAGCGCGCGCGTCTCGTCCTCCTGGGCCGGATTGTCCACCGGCAGCACGATCTCGGCGGCAAGGTACTCGGGGCGGCCCTGGCGTTCCTTGATGGTTTCCAGGCGGTCGTTGATCTCCTCCTCGCCCACCTTGACCTGCGGCTGAAGCACGCGGGCGCTGACGCGCAGCCAGGTCAGGTCGGCGCGGATCTGTTCACGCGCCAGCTGGCTGTCGACGCCCACCCGTGCCAGGCCGCCCAGCAGGGCGCCCTTGGGCATGCGGTTCTGCTGTTCGATCAGGCCGATACCCTGTTCGACCTCGGCGGCGCTCAGGCTGATCTTTAGCCGGTTCGCTTCCTGCATCTGCAGCTTTTCGTCAATAACCTTGCGCAGGACCTGCGGGGCCACGCGGCGGCGGGCATCGACGGAATCAGGGATGCCCGAGAACGCCAGGGCCATGCGGACCCGGCCCTCCAACTCTTGAAGCGTAATGATGTCGTCGTTGACCACGGCGGCGATACGGTCGACCGATTGAGCGAAGGCCGGCGGCGTCAAGGCCAGGGCGAATACGAAACAAGCGCGGGCGGCGATGCGTGCGAACATGGAACTTCCTTCTCGGGCCACCGGTGTGAGGGCCGGCCTAGAACACGTTGAGCGGCACATCGCCGAGGGTCTTGAACACCACGTTGAGCGTCAGCGAATATCCGGCCAGATAATCGCGGTCGTGGGTGTAGTTGCGGTTAAAGGTCGTCACCAGCGCAAAGCATTCGTCAACATAGATGAGGCGGCTGTTCCAATCCAACGGACCGCCCTGATCGGTAAGGTCATTGCTGACGCCGGCAAGTGCGGTCCAATAACGGGTCAGGGCCGCGCGCACCTGGGTTGAGACGTAGTGGCGGCGTGCAAAGTCCTGACCTTCGTCCTGGCGGCGCTCCAGCATCAGGTAGCTCACGCTGGTGCGCAGCATGGGGCTGCCGACGCTGACCGTATTCTCATTACGGCGGACCTCGAGGCTGTCCTTGTCGAGGCGCACTCGGTTCATCAGCTGAAGATTCGACGACGGCGTGAAGTCCAGGCGGCCAAGGTAATCGGACAGATTTTCCTCAAAGCCCGTGCCGGGACCAAAGGTGCTGTCATCACGGGCGCGCCATCCCTGGGCGACGGCGGCGTTGATGCGGCCCGCCGCACCGGGGGTGGCCTGCCAACGCAGACCATAGGCGCCCCGCACGCCGCCTTCGACGCGGTCGAGACCGGGCAAGCGGTTGGGCCGGAGCACATTGATCTCGTCCAACTCGAAGCCGAGCGAGTCCTCGTTCGGAATCTTGTCGGTGTTGCCGCCATTGGGGCTTGCCGCCAGCATGGCAACCGGCTCGATGACCTGAGGCATGGTCGCCGACGGGCGTACGAACGGCATGCGCCAGTTGGCCGAGACCTGCGGCACGACGCGCCCGGCATTGGTGGCGCCATAATCCGCCACGTGCTCGCCGTGGTAACCGTCGGCGCGCAACGACGTGCTGAGCGTGGTGATATCGCCCAGGCTGCCCATGAACGGACGGTGCCAACCGGCAGTGCTGGACAGGCGGGTGGCCCCGGTGCCTTCGCTGCGGGCGTAAGCCAGCATATCATTGTCCAATGTCCACTGGCCGCCCCTGTTGTCGGGCATGCCCATATGGCTGGTGGTGATATGCGGCAGCACGATGGGCGACTGGCCGGGATCGTCTTGCTCGCGCAGGCCCTGGAAGGCGAAGGCTTCGGCCCGCATGTAGTTGCTGCGGTCGAAACCTTCCGCATAGGGGCGGGTGGTCAGCCACGGCCGCTCATGCTCGATGCGATAGGAATAAACCTGGTTGTAGGTATCGTCGCTGGCGCGCTGGAGCTGGTAGCCTGCACGCCAGCGCTCGTTGATGTCAAAGCGCGCGCGCGAGTCGATGTGGCCGCGCAAATCGCTCGTGTACTTGTCCTGGGTTAGCGAGGCCACCGTGCGCGCTTCGCCTTGGCTTCCCTGCCAGCGGTGCTCGCCTGCCAGCACCAGGCTACGGAGCGCGTCATCATTGGCTTCGCGCAATTCGTCCCGCTTCTTCGCCGAATTGGGGAAGAGGAAGCGGGGCATGAAGGTGATGTCCTGGTTGTCCTTGATGGCCCAGAAATAGGGAATAGTCAGATTGGGGCCAATGTTCGAGGACAGGCCGGCGGTAGGCACCAGAAAGCCACTCTTGCGGCGCACGGTCGGATCTGGATGCGACAGGTACGGCGTGTACATGATGGGAATGCCGCCCAATTCCAGCCATGCATCCCGGTACTCGATCAGCTGCTCGGCCTGGTTATGGGTGACGCGCTGGGCCTTGGCCTCCCACAGCGGGCGAGCGTCGGGCTTGTTGCGGCACGGCTCACAGGCGGTATAGACGGCCTTGTCGAAATCGGTGCGGTCGCCGCCGACACGGTGGGCGCTGGCGGCGCCCAGGCGGGAGCGGTCGGCCAGAATGACGCGGATTTCCTTGGCGACACCTTCCTTGAGGTCGCCGGTCAACTCGAAATAGTCAGTGAAAGCCGTCTCGCCGGTGGGCTCCATCAGGCTGACGTTGCCCGAGGCACTGACGATATCCTGCTTCAGATTGTAGCTGACTTGGTCGGCCACCAGGGTGCGGCCTTCCTGCACGATCTCGACCCGGCCCTTGGCGGTGACGATGCCCAGTTCGCGGTCGTGGGTGATCTGGTCGGCGGTCAGATTGACCGGCGCCTGTCCCGGGGGCTCGGCTTCGATGTGGACCGGCGCCTCCTCAGCGTGGGGACGCGGAGCGGGGGCTGGCTTCGCGACGGCAGGCGGCAGCTTGGGGCTGCCCCGCGGCAGGTCCGGGGCGGTGGCTTGAACCGGCACGTATGCGGGCGCCGGCGCCGGTGCTGACACGGAAGCGGCCTGGGC
>JAEZFE010000087.1 GCA_023437865.1 Pseudomonadota bacterium
CTCCGGACCGCTTGGCCGCCGCCTCAATGGCGGCAGATCGCAGCGTGCGCCGGCTGAGCGCACGCTGCTCTCACCGAAACGGCGGGCTTAGTGGCCCGACATCTCCGCGCCCATGAATTCGGGCAGCCACTTCTCGTTGATGGCCTTGAGCTCATCCACGGTGACGGCACGGCCGCCAACGCTGATGACCTGACCACCGGTCTTGCCGATGACGCGGGCGCCGACTTCATGCTCCTCGGCGGCTTCCAGCACCGACACCAGATCGTCGTCCGAGACCTCGAGCAGGTAGCGGCCCTGATCCTCGCCGAAGCACCAGGCGTGCAGCGGCAGGGTCGAGGGAGCGTCGATGGCAGCACCGATGCCGGACGGCATGGCCATTTCGGCCACCGCCACCAGCAGGCCGCCGTCGGAGACGTCGTGGCAGGCCAGCAGCTGGCCGTCCTGGATCAGCTGGCGGACCAGCTCACCCTTGCGGCGCTCGCGATGCAGCGCCACCGGCGGCGGGGCGCCTTCCTCGCGGCCAGCAACCTCGCGCAGGTAGAGCGAAGCGCCCAGCCAGCCCTTGGTCTCGCCCAGCAGCACGACGTTGCTGCCTTCGCGCTTGAAGGCCAAAGTCATGTGCTTGGACACATCGTCGAGCAGGCCCACGGCACCGATGGCCGGGGTCGGCTGGATGGCAGTGCCCTGGGTCTCGTTGTAGAGCGACACGTTGCCCGACACGACCGGGAAGTCGAGGTCGCGGCACGCCTCGCCCATGCCCTTAATGGCCTCCACGATCTGGCCCATGATCTCGGGCTTCTCGGGGTTGCCGAAGTTCAGGTTGTCGGTCACCGCCAGCGGCACGGCGCCAGTAGCCGACAGATTGCGGTAGGCCTCGGCCACCGCCTGACGGCCACCCTCGTGCGGATCGGCCTGGCAGTAGCGCGGAGTGCAGTCGGTGGTGATGGCGACCGCCTTGTTGCTGCCGTGGATACGGACGACGGCGGCATCGCCGCCGGGGCGCTGCACGGTGTCGCCCATGACCATGTGGTCGTACTGCTCGTAGATCCAGCGCTTGGAAGCCAGATCCGGGCAGCCCAGCAGGGTCTTGAGCGCCTCGGTCGGTTCCACCGCCTTGACGTCCTTGGTATCGATCACCGGCAGCTTGGCCGGGGCCACCCACGGGCGGTCGTATTCCGGCGAGGCCTGGGCCAGCGGATCGATGGGCAGGTCGGCGACCACCTCGCCATGGCGCTTGAGCACCATGCGGCCGGTGTCGGTCAGGGTGCCGATAACGGCGAAGTCCAGCTCCCACTTGTCCATGATCGCCTTGGCAATGTCTTCCTTGCCCGGCTTCAGGATCATGAGCATGCGCTCCTGCGACTCGGACAGCATGATCTCGTAGGCGCTCATGCCCTCTTCGCGCATGGGCACGCTGTCGAGGTCGAGCTCGACACCCAGGCCGCCCTTGGACGCCATCTCGAAGGACGACGAGGTCAGGCCGGCGGCGCCCATGTCCTGGATGGCGACGATCACGTCGGTGGCCATCAGCTCCAGGCAGGCTTCGATCAGCAGCTTCTCGGTGAAGGGGTCGCCGACCTGGACGGTGGGGCGCTTCTCCTCCGAATTCTCGTCGAACTCGGCCGAGGCCATGGTGGCGCCGTGGATGCCGTCGCGGCCGGTCTTCGAACCGAAATAGACCACGTGGTTGCCCACGCCGGCGGCGGCCGAATAGAAGATGTTGTCCTTGGCGGCAAGGCCCACGGTCATGGCGTTGACCAGGTTGTTGCCGTTGTAGGAGCTGTGGAAATTGGTCTCGCCGCCCACGGTGGGGACGCCGACGCAATTGCCGTAGCCACCGATGCCGGCCACCACGCCCGCCACCAGATGGCGGGTCTTGGGGTTGGACGGGTCACCGAAGCGCAGCGCGTTCATGTTGGCGATGGGGCGCGCGCCCATGGTGAACACGTCGCGCAGGATGCCGCCCACACCGGTCGCCGCGCCCTGGTAGGGCTCGATGAAGCTCGGGTGGTTATGGCTCTCCATCTTGAACACGATGGCGTCGTTGTCGCCGATGTCGATGATGCCGGCATTCTCGCCCGGGCCGCAGATCACCCACGGCGCCTTGGTCGGCAGAGTCTTCAGCCACTTCTTCGACGATTTGTACGAGCAGTGCTCGGACCACATGACCGAGAAGATGCCGAGCTCGGTCAGGTTCGGCTCACGGCCCATGATCTCTAGGATCAGCTTGTACTCGTCGGGCTTGATGCCGTGCTGGGCGATGACTTCCGGAGTAATGTTGCTCACGACAGCGCCTCCACCAGCGAATCGAACATCAGCTTGCCGTCGGCCCCGCCCAGCAGGTCCTCGGCCAGGCGCTCGGGGTGCGGCATCAGGCCCAGAACGTTGAACTTGTCGTTGTATACGCCGGCCACGTTGCCCAAGCTGCCGTTGGGATTGGTGGCGTCATTCACCTTGCCGTCGGCGCTGGCGTAGCGGAAGGCGATCTGGCCGTTATCCTCCATCTCGCGGAAGAGATGGGGCTCGACGAAATAATTGCCCTCGGCATGGGCGATGGGGAAGCGCACCACGTCGCCAGCACGATAGTAGCGGCAGAAATCGGTGCGGTCGTTCTCCACCTTCAGGAACACGTCCTTGCAGATGAACTTCAGGTTCTTGTTGCGCATCAGCACGCCGGGCAGCAGGCCGGCCTCGGTGATGACCTGGAAGCCATTGCAGATGCCGAGCACACGGGTGCCCTTAGCGGCGCGGGCCGTGACCTCGCGCATGATCGGCGAATGCGCGGCCATGGCGCCGCAGCGCAGGTAGTCGCCATAGGAGAATCCGCCGGGCACGACGATCAGATCGACGGCAGGCAGGTCGGTGTCGCGGTGCCAAACCATATGCGGCTTGGCCCCCATGCTGGCCTCAAGCGCCACCGCGACGTCGCGGTCGCAGTTGGAGCCGGGGAAAACGATGACGGCGGCTTTCACGGGCGATCCCTGCAAAATTGGGTCGGGAACGGCCTTCTTAATACGGAAGCAAGCATCTTTCCAGTCCGAAGGGGGATGGGTCTGCGGAATGCGGAAAGCCCCATACTTGTCACTGACAATCAATCGCAATACCATTGCGCCCATGCCCTCGCCTTCGACGCCCGCGCGCCCATTTCCACACATTCTGAAGGGTCTCCCCCGTCCTGACGGCTGGGGAGTGACGGTGGCCGTGCTGGCGCTGCTGGTGGCGCTGCCGGTGCTGTCGGTCGCCGCCAACGTGTTGGCGCCGACCCAGGGCGTGTGGGGCCATCTGGCCGCCACCGTGCTGCCAACCTATGTGCTGAACTCGCTATGGCTGATGCTGGGCGTCGGCTTCGGCGTGGCGGTGGGCGGCGTGGGCGCGGCCTGGCTGGTGACCATGTGCCGCTTCCCCCTCAGCCGCCAGCTGGAATGGGCGCTGCTGCTGCCCATGGCCATGCCGGCCTATGTGGTGGCCTACACCTATACCGGCCTGTTCGACTTCGCCGGCCCGGTCCAGGGCGCCCTGCGGACCCTGTTCGGCTGGCGCACGGCGCGTGATTATTGGTTCCCCGAGGTGCGCTCGCTGGGCGGTGCGGTCCTGGTCATGGCCTCGGTGCTCTACCCCTACGTCTACATGCTGGCGCGCGCGGCCTTCCTCGAGCAATCGGTCTGCGTCATGGAGGCCAGCCGCACGCTAGGCTGCCGGCCGTGGCACGCCTTCACCCGCGTCGCCCTGCCGCTGGCGCGCCCGGCCATTGCCGCCGGCATCGCGCTGGCGCTGATGGAAACGCTGAACGATTTCGGCACGGTGCATTACTTTGCGGTGGATACCTTCGCCACCGGCATCTACCGCACCTGGATGGGCATGGGCCAGCCCGCCGTAGCCGCGCAACTGGGCGCATTGCTGATGGTGTTCGTGCTGGCGCTGATCCTGATCGAGCGCCAGTCGCGCGGGGCGGCCAAGGCACACCACACCACCAACCGCTACCGCTCGCTGCCGCGCATTCCGCTGACCGGCCTGCGCGCGGCGGCGGCACTGCTGTTCTGCGCTGCGCCCATCGTGCTGGGCTTCCTGCTGCCGGGCGGCATGCTGGCGGCGTGGGCCTTGAGCACGCCCACCAGCCTGTCCGACTTCCCCCACCTTGCCCGTAACTCGCTGCTGCTGGCCGGCCTGGCCGGTGCCGCCGCGGTGGCCATGGCGCTGGTGCTGGCCTATGCCCAGCGCATGCACCCTACCCCGCTGGTCAAGGGCGCGGTGCGGCTGGCCTCGCTCGGCTATGCCATTCCCGGCTCGGTGATCGCGGTGGGGACGCTGGTGCCGCTGACCGCGCTGGACAAGGCGGTGGCCGGGATCATCGAACGCGTCATCGGCGCCTCGCCCGGCCTGCTGCTGACCGGCAGCGTGTTCGCGCTGATCTACGCCTACCTGGTGCGCTTCCTCGCCATCTCCACCAATACGGTGGAGGCATCGCTGGCGAAGGTCACTCCGTCCATGGAGGCGGCGGCGCGCACCCTGGGCCTGGGCAGCGTGGCGACCCTGCGCCGCGTCCACGCTCCGCTGATCCGCGGCAGCCTGCTGTCGGCCGCGCTCCTGGTCTTCGTTGACGTGATGAAGGAGCTGCCGGCCACCCTGATCATCCGCCCGTTCAATTTCGACACCCTGGCGACCCGCACCTTCACCCTGGCCTCCGACGAACGGCTGGCCGACGCCGCGCTGCCGGCCCTGGCCATCGTGCTAGTGGGGCTGGTGCCGGTGGTACTACTGAGCCGGGCCATCACGCGGTCGCGGCCGGGAGAGAATGCATGAGCGAGCAAACCGGCCTGATCCTCGACGGCCTGACCCATTTCTACGGCGACCGCGCGGTGGTCAAGGACGTCACGTTGCAGATCGGGCCGGGCGAGCTGGTGTGCCTGCTGGGGCCGTCGGGCTGCGGCAAGACCACGACATTGCGCATCGCCGCCGGCCTGGAAGCCGCCCGCCACGGCCGCGTACTGCTCAACGGCAGGCTGGTGTCGGGTGGGGGCGTCCATTTGCCGCCCGAGGAACGCCATGTCGGCTTCCTGTTCCAGGACTACGCGCTGTTCCCGCACCTGAACGTCACCGGCAATGTGGAATTCGGCATCACCCACCTGCCCAAGGCCGAGCGCCGCGCCCGCGCCCTGGAGATGCTGGCGCAGGTGGGCATGGACGATTACGCCCAGGCGTGGCCGCACCAGCTTTCCGGCGGCCAGCAGCAGCGCGTCGGCCTCGCCCGCGCGCTGGCACCCCGGCCCAGCCTGATGCTGCTGGACGAGCCGTTCTCGGGACTGGACAAGCGCCTGCGCGACCAGATCCGCGACGAGACCCTGCGCGTGCTCAAGACCAACCGGGTCGCCACCCTGATGGTCACCCACGACCCGGAGGAAGCCATGTTCATGGCCGACCGCATCGCGGTCATGCGGGCGGGGCGCATCATCCAGCTCGACCGCCCGGCGACGCTGTACGACCAGCCGGCGGCCCCCTTCGTCGCGTCGTTCTTCGGCGAGGTCAACGTCCTTCAGGCCCGCGCCGAGAACGGCGCGGTGCGCACTGCCCTCGGCAGTTTCCCCGCCCCCGGCCTGCGCAACGGCGAGGATGCCCAGGTGCTGATCCGCCCCGAGGGCGTGGCTGTCACCCCCGATGCCGCCGGCATAGCCCAGGTGCTCACCATGCGCCTGTTGGGCCGCTCCACCCTCCTCCAC
>JAEZFE010000194.1 GCA_023437865.1 Pseudomonadota bacterium
CTGGAGGAAGGGTGAATAGAGGCTAGCGCCATTCCTTGACGAAAAAGGCGAAGGCGCTGGCATCGCGGTTGAAGAACAGGCAGCGCTTGCCCTTGTGTTCCTGTTCGGCGGCCATGCCGTGGTGGCAGATGCCGCGCTCCCAATACGAACACTTGTTGCACTGGGTGGCGGGCTTGCCTTGATCGGACATTCGGGAACCTCCGGCTGAACTGGCGCGCAAGCTATCCGCCGGCAATGGGGCGGGCCAGTGACGGTTTGATTGCAGCGGAACCGCCGCCATGGCCGGCCTGTTAGTCATCCGTCCCCCAACCAGCGGAGAGCGGCCATGGAACCGGGCAGCGCCGACAAGTTCTGGCGGATGATCAAGGACATCCGCGTCACCATGCTGACCACCGAGGATGACAGCGGCACCCTGCGCTCGCGGCCCATGGTGGCCCACCAGGACAGCTTCGCCGGCGAATTGTGGTTCTTCACCCGTGCCGGCGCCCCAAAGGTGGGCGAGGTCGAGCGCCACCATCAGGTCAACCTCTCTTATGCAGAGCCTAAGGATCAAGTCTACGTCTCAGTATCGGGTTGGGCGGAATGCGTGCGCGACAAGGGGCGCATCCGCGAATTGTGGAGCCCGGTGCTGAACGCATGGTTCCCCAACGGCCCCGACGACCCCGACGTCGCGCTGCTGCGGGTGCGGGTCGAGCATGCCGAGTACTGGGACGCGCCCACGTCGTCGATGGCGCTGGCCTATGGCGCGTTAAAGGCACGCTTGACCGGCGAGCCGGCCAAGCTGGGCGAAACCGGACGGGTTGATCTTCACTGAACGGTGGTGCATTACATTTGCACCTACACTTGAGTGAGTTTAAAGTGCGTAAGGCTTTTACCCGAGGGGAGGTGTGGCGTGCATTGCAATGATGAGGCGGTGCTGAGAACCGCTCAGATCCGGCCCACACGCCAGCGCATGACCATCCTCCGGCTGATCCGCGAAGGTGGCCACCGGCATCTGACCCCCGACAGTCTGTATCAGGAGGCGCTGTCCTCGGGTGTGCGGCTGTCGCTGGCGACGGTTTACAACACGCTGCATGAGTTCGCCACCGGCGGTCTGGTCAAGCATGTCGCGGTGGGTGACCGCTCGTGGTTCTGCACCAACACTGGCGAGCATCATCACTTCTATGAAGTTTCGACCGGCCGCGTGCAGGATATTCCCGGTATGCAGCCGCGCGTGCTCGATGTGCCGCCGCCGCCGCCGGGCTTCGAAGTTGACGGCGTGGATGTGATCGTTCGGCTGAAGAAGGCGCTCTAACAGGCCTGGGCGGCGGCGTTAGGGTGCCCGCCGTGATCGACAGCATGCGAAAAAGGCTGAGCGCGTTGAATGCGGTCAGCCTTTTCTGTTTTCCAGTCGTTTAGCTGCGCCCGCTCCTGGTCGCCGCCGGCAGCTTTTCGAACCGTTACACAGTATCTGGCGCCAGCGCCGGTGCGGGCATGCAGGCTTAGTGCCGTGTTGCCGGCGCCCCCAGGCCACTGGCCATGCTGCGCAGCAGGGTCAGGTCGCGGCGCAGCCGTTCGATGTCGTGGCAGCGCCATAACTCGCCGAACGAGCCGCCGGCGGTTCCCTGGCACGGCGTCTGGCGGCGGGCCAGTTCTTCCTCGTAGCCCTCGATCATGCCCTGCAGGTGGCTGTGGCGCTCGCCGGGCTCGGCCAAGTCCAGGAACGCCAGTTTCATGCGCAAACCCACCTGGCCGAAGACCGAAGCGGGGCGCGCCAGCGGCTGGGCCATCAGCAACGACAGCGTCTCACGGCCGCGCCGGGTCAGGGTATAGCCGCCGTGGGTGGCCTTCAGGTGGTTGCCCCGTGCCATTTCCTCGACGCTGGCGCTGACCAGTTCGCCCACCGGCAGCCACTGGCCGGCGGTGATGACGTCGATGGCCTGTGCCATGTCGCCCAGGCTGGCCGGGCCGCGCGCTGCACTGCCCAGGCAGGCCAGCCAGATGAAGTCGCGCGCGCCCATCTCGCGCTTGCTCATGCCGCGTGTCAGGCTGTCGATATCCATGCGTCCGATGAAGCCCACGGGCTCCTCCATATGCAATTGCAAATCATTCTCAGCAAAATGCCATAAACTCTGTGAATATCAACCCCGCCTTTGGTTGGCTTGATAGCGCTGGGGCAACCGTAATAATTTACAAAAAATTGTGCACATTTGCAGGTTGCGCCGGCGCGCGGGGGAGGCGTACAACCCCTACTCTAGGGCACGAGAGTGCGGGGGGCGTCCCATGGCTGCTTGCGGATCCACCAACCTGACCACCGGTGTGCGGGAGATCGATTCCGATACCGAAGGCCTGTGCTTTCTGATGGCGCGCATCTTCGATCCGCTGGTGGAATGCCGGCGCCGTTTTGGTGCGTGCGACCACAGCCATTGCACCCGCATCGAGGCCATTTTGAAGTATATGGGCCGCAGCTTCGCCCGCCAGGAAAAGCTGATGGACGATGCCGATTATCCGGCCAGCGCCGAGCACCGCCGTGATCACCACGCATTGGTGACGCAGTTGCACGCCATGCAGGCCGCTCGCCTGTGCGCCGACCGCGATCACCACGTGGTGCACGAGGCTGTGACGCGCTGGGCAGTGGGGCACAACGCCCAGTGCGACCTGCCGCTGGGCAGCTGGGCGATCACCCGCCGCGTTTTGCCGCCCTCTAAGCCTTAGGCATGCACTCGCCGACGAAGGCCGATACCGCGGTAATGGCCGGGGTGCCCCGTAGGTCCCGGTGATAGATCAGCCACACATCCCGCTCGATCGCGCGCCCTGATACCTCCACCAAGCCGTCCCCGGCGAAGGCGGGCAGTGCGGCGATGCCGGCATGGCAGCGGACGGCGGCCAGCTGCGCCATTAACTCGTTGGTGCGGATGACGATGGGCCGGCTGCCCGCAATTTCCTTCAGCATGGCCTGCTGGGCGACGTGGTCCAGGCTCTGGTCGAAGGCGATGAACTCCCAATCCGCTTCGGCATGGGCGGCCAAATACTCGGCCGTAGCATACAGCGCATAGCGGATGCTGGCGAGGCGCCGCCCGACCAGGCTTGGATCGTCGGGACGAACCAGACGGACGGCCATGTCGGCATCCAGCCGCGACAGCGACACATTGCGGACGTCGCCGAGAAGGCGCAGCCGTAGATGGGGATGCAGGCGCCGCAATTCGGCCAGCCGGGGCGCGATCAGCAGAATCGAGATCATGGGTGGCGCGCTCAGCGACAATTCCACCGCCAGATCTTGGCTGCCGACCCGCAATGCGCGCTCGGCCGCGAACGCCTCGTCCTGCATGCGGTGGGCGTGGGCGGCCAGGGCTTCGCCCGCCGGTGTCAGTACGTAGCGGCCTGAACGGCGGTCCACCAGCTTGGCGCCGGCGGCCGCTTCCAGCGCACTGACCCGCCGGGCCACGGTGGCATGTTCCACCCCCAGGCGGCGCG
>JAEZFE010000214.1 GCA_023437865.1 Pseudomonadota bacterium
GGTCATGGGGCATGCCGAGCCAAACATGGAATTGTTTCGCGATTTCCGCACCGTGAATACACCGGGTGCCGTGCTGTATCAACGCGTGGACCAGCCGGCGCCGCAATGCACGCCGATGCCCATATTACAGCCGGTTGTCCCTGTACTGCCTAAGCCGGATCTGCGCCGCTCCCGACTGCCCCTGCGCACAGCGCCTCCAGCCGCCGTGAAAACTGCTCCGGCTGCACCTCATCCCGAGGGGCTGGCACGGGTGCGTGAACTGGCCGACCAAGGCCGCTTTGCCGATGCGCTGGTCGCCTGCGATGCGCTGATCGCCGCTAATGCCCTGGACCCGCGCTCGCATTTCTATCGTGCCTTGGTCCTGGAACAGCAAGGCGACCGGGAGGGGTGCGAGACATCCCTTAGGCGGGCAATTTATCTCGACCGCCATTTTGTTCTTCCCCATTATCACCTCGCGCTATTTCTTTGGCGGAGGAATGAAGGGCAGGGGGCCCAGCGGTCGTTCCGGAACGTACTGGCGCTGCTTGATCGCCTCCCCGACGACCACGTGCTCGATACCGGCGATTCCATCACCGCCGGGCAATTGCGCGAAACGGTAGCCATGCATCTTGAGCTGATTGGGGCGTCATGACCGCGGCATTGAGACAGCCTGGTCTGCTTGACCGCCTGCACCGGCAGGTCGCGACCGGCTTCACCATGGACGATCCCGCCTTTGTCGAGCAGGTGTTGAAGGTTCGCGCCCGCCGGCTGGCGGCGGCGCGCGCCAATCTGGACGACAAGCCGCTGGGTACCGCGGTTCTTGGGTTCACTATCGGCGGTGAAAACTACGCCCTGCCGCTGTCGGAGTTATCCGAGGTGATGCCGCTTGGCCTGTGGACCCCGGTGCCGGGCTTGGCCCAAAACCTGCTGGGCGTGACCAATGTGCGTGGTGAAATCCGCCCGCTGTTGAACTTGCACGCTCTGCTCAGCCTGCCCGATCCGGCTGCTGATGCCCCCAGTCACGTGGTGTTCCTGCGGGTGCCCGGGCGCGAGGTGGGGTTGCGGGTCGACGGGCTCGGCCGCATCCGTTTCGTCGATACCGCTGAACTGACCGTCCCGCATGAGGCGGCCAACGGCTTGCCTCAGCGCTTCGTCGCCGGCATTACTCCAGACACACTGATCCTGCTCGACGCTCGGCAACTCTTGGCGCTGGATGTACTCCAGGACCGCCGCGCCGAATACCGCCGCGCCATCTGAAGGAAAGATGTAGGATGAACACCGCCAATTTTTCCCTGTGGAAAACGATCACGCTACGCCGCAAATTCATTATCGTGGCAATTCTGTTCACGCTGGTGCTGGGCGGGCTGATCGTGTTCAACGCCGCCATCCTTAATTCGCAGAAGGATCATGGCACTGTTGGCGGTTTGGCGGCGCGGCAGCGTACGTTGACTCAGCGCTACATGAAAGAGGTCATCCTGGCCGGCATGGGCCAGACGACGGACCACGAGGGCACTGCCAAGCTACTGAAGGAGTCTGTGGCGGTGCTGCTGGACGGCGGCGCGCTTCCGGGGGCCGAGCAAACTGGCCTGCAGGGCGTGATGCCGGCAACCAATGATGCCGAAATCCGCGCCAAGCTGGGCGAGCAGGTGACCCTGATCCAGCAGATGCAAACCGAAGCCGGGCGCTATCTGTCGCTGGCCAACAACGATTCGCGTCGGGGCGAGAAGCTTAAGGATGTGCTGGCGGCCCAAAACTTGGTGTCGCAATCAGCCGACCACACGATGCGGCTCTATTCGCGGGACCGCGAAACCCGCATCAACCAATCCATCTTCTGGCAGGTCGCGGGCGGCATCGGGGCGGCGTTGGCCGGCATTGTGATCTCATGGATCATCAGCCGCCAGATTGCCGATCCGCTGGCCGCTTGTGCCCACGTCGCCAGGGAGATCGCGCGCGGCAATTTGCGCCTGAATCCGCTGAAGGTGGAATCGGCCGATGAGTTGGGCATTCTGCAGAACGCCTTCAACGACATGCTGTCGAGCCTGCGCGAGATCGCCCTGCAATCGCGCTCGGTATGTGAAAACCTCACCCTGGCCGCCGCCCAGATCCTGACCTCGACCCAGGAGCAGGCGGCCGGTACCAAGCAGCAGGCCGCCGCAGTGCAGGAGATCACCACCACGGTGGAGCAGATCAACCTTTCCTCCAAGCAGGTGGCCGAACGCTCCCGCCAGGTGGCGGGTACCGCCGATGCGGTGGCGCAGTCGGGCAATGCCGGCCTTCAGGCGGTTCACGATGCCTCGGTCGGCATGGAAGCCATCCGCGAGCAGGCCGAGAACGTGGCTGAGAATATCATCGCGCTGTCGGAGCGCACGCAGGCCGTGGGCGAGATCATCGCCACTGTCAACGACATCGCCGAGCAATCCAACCTCGTGGCACTGAATGCCGCCATCGAGGCCGCCGATGCGCGCGAATCGGGCCGCCGCTTCTCGGTGGTCGCCAACGAGATCAAGAACTTGGCGGACCAAGCCAAGGAAGCCACCCAGCAGGTGCGCGGCATCCTGGAACAGACCCAGAAGGGCATCAACACCTCGGTCATGCTGACCGAGGAGGCCTTGAAGCGCGTCGAGACCGGGCGCGAGCGCACCAACGTGTCCGAGCAGGTCATCCGCCAAATGGCCAACAACATCCAGGAAAGCGTTCACGCCTTTCAGCAGATCGTCGGCGCCACCAATCAGCAGCAAATCGGCCTTGAGCAGGTGACCCAGGCGTTGCACGAAATCCGCCAGGCGAGCCAGCAGACTGCCGCGACCACGTCGCAGCTGGAAAAGGCCTCCATGGAGCTCAACAAGCTGGGCGACCAGTTGGCCAAGACGCTGGAGAAGTACAAGCTTTGATGGGCATCCGCGAAAGGCTGCTCGCCGCCTTCCAGGTCGAATATCAAGAGCACCTGGAGGCCATCCGCAAGCTCATGGATGAGCTGGTAAAGCGGAAGGAAGGCAGCGGCATCGCCCAATTGGATGAAACGTTTCGCCGCGCCCACTCGCTGAAGGGTGCCGCTAGAGCGGTCGACCTGATGCCGGTCGAGCAGTTGGCCCATAAGCTGGAGACCCTGTTCGCTCGCATGCGCAGCGGCCAGGTGAAGCTCGACAGAGATTCGGCAGGGGTGGTCAACCGCACCCTCGACGCCGTTGAGGATTGGGTGACGGCCTTTGCCGCCGGCACTACTCCGCCCGAAACCGCCCATGCGGCGGCCGTCATCGAGGCATTCCTGGAGGGTAGCCCCGCGCCCGAGCCGCCGCCCGAGCGGGCGGCGCCCCAGGTGCCCGCCGAAATCCTTGCCGCCGTAGCCGCCGCAGCGCCCTCCCCAGTGGAGCCCGTGTGCCAGCCGGAGCCGCCTAAGGTTCCACTGGTCGCCGACGAAACGGTGCGCGTGCGCGCTATCCATCTGGACCGGCTGCTGCGCACGTCCAATGAATTGCTGACCGAGACCATGAACCAGCGGGTCGTCACTGAAGACCTGCTGGACGTGGACCGCCGCTTGGCGGAACTGGATAAGAATTGGCGCCGTCTACGCAAGCTGTCTGCTTCGATTGCGCGTGAGTTGGGCGATCCCGAGCGTGCTGCCCAGTTGGAGCGGCAGGCCGAGGCGCTGGAACAGCAAGTCCGCGTAGCCAGCCGTCAGGCCCGGTTGTCACGGCGGCTGCAGCAGCGAACCGGCTGGACTCTGCGTCAGCTGGGTGCCGAGCTTCAGCAGGAGGTGCGTGACGCCCGCATGGTGCCGGCGGAAAGTGTGTTTGCCGGCTTCCGCAAGATGGTGCGCGATATCGCCAAAGAGGCGGGCAAGCAGGTCGAGGTGCATGTGCTTGGCCTTGACGTCGAGGCTGATCGCATGGTGCTTCAGGGCCTCAAGGACCCGGTGATGCACCTGCTGCGTAATGCGCTCGCCCATGGCG
>JAEZFE010000258.1 GCA_023437865.1 Pseudomonadota bacterium
GCTCTGCACCGGCAATAGCGCCCGCTCCGTGCTGGCCGAAACCCTCATCAACGACCTCGGCGGCGGCAAGTGGAAGGCCTACAGCGCCGGGTCCAAGCCGACCGGCAAGGTCAACCCGCTCTCCCTCGAAATCCTCAAGGAAAAGGGGCACCCGGTCGAAGGCCTGCGCTCCAAATCGTGGGACGAGTTCGCACTCTCGGGCGCGCCCCAAATGGACCTGGTCATCACCGTCTGCGACAACGCCGCAGGCGAAATCTGTCCGATCTGGCCGGGTGCCCCACGCAGGTTGCATATGGGTTTTCCCGACCCGGCGGATGCCCGAGGCACGCATGAGCAGCGCCTGGCGGTGTTCCGCGAGGTCTATGGGATGATCGAAGCCAAGATGCGGACGCTTATCGAACTGGGCCCGGACCGGGCCGCGGAGGTCTGAAATGTCCGCCCAATGCGAAGTGATTGGCAAAGCCGCCAGTAAGTCCCCCATGGGTGTGTTCGAGCGGTTCCTGACACTGTGGGTCGCGCTCTGCATCCTCGCCGGTGTGGCGCTCGGGCATTTCTTTCCGGGACCGTTCCACGCCGTGGGGCGGATGGAGCTGGCGCAAGTCAACCTGCCGGTGGCCGTGCTGATCTGGCTGATGATCATCCCCATGCTGCTGAAGATCGACTTCGGCGCCCTGCATCAGGTCAAGGAGCACTGGCGGGGCATCGGCGTCACCCTGTTCATCAATTGGGCGGTCAAGCCGTTCTCGATGGCGCTGCTGGGCTGGGTGTTTGTGTCCACCCTTTTCCGCCCGTGGCTGCCCGCCGACCAGATCGACAGCTACATCGCCGGGCTCATCCTGCTGGCGGCGGCGCCATGCACGGCCATGGTGTTCGTGTGGTCGAACCTGACTAACGGCGAGCCGCACTTCACGCTCAGCCAGGTCGCACTGAACGACACTATCATGGTGTTCGCCTTCGCCCCCATCGTGGGCCTGCTGCTCGGACTGTCCTCCATCACCGTGCCGTGGGGCACCCTGCTGCTGTCGGTTGCCCTCTACATCGTGGCTCCCGTCGCCGTGTCCCATATCTGGCGCAAGGCGCTGCTGGCCCGTGGACCGCAGGCGCTGTCCGACCTGCTCGCCAAGCTAGGGCCGCTGTCATTGGTGGCGCTGCTCGCCACCCTGGTGCTGCTGTTCGGCTTTCAAGGCGAACAGATCATCGCCCAGCCTCTGGTCATCTTGCTGTTGGCCGTTCCCATCACCATTCAGGTCTACTTCAACTCGGGCCTGGCCTACCTGCTGAACAGAAAGTTGGGCGTGGCGCACTGCGTCGCCGGACCCTCGGCGTTGATCGGCGCCAGCAACTTCTTCGAACTGGCCGTCGCCGCCGCCATCGGCCTGTTCGGCTTCCACTCCGGGGCCGCCTTGGCAACGGTGGTCGGCGTGCTGATCGAGGTGCCGGTCATGCTGTCGGTGGTGCGCATCGTAAACGCCTCCAAGAGCTGGTACGAGGCTCGAGCCTGAGGCGACTGTCGCGGGGCGGGGGTGCGTTACCCCGGCGCAGCTCTTACGGCCGCCCTTAGCCCCCAAGGGCGCCACGTCGGCCCGCAGAACCACCTTCCAACCTAGGCAAAAGGCCGCACTCCGGCGCGGTATCATGACACCTCGATCACAATGTACTGATTTCATTGGATATTTTTGGCGTTGACTCTGGCGCCTGCCATGGCATACTCCGCGCCCTTGGATGCCGGGGTGTTCCCGGCGTTCCTCAACTGGTTTTGCCGTGGGTGCCATGAAGACCTATAACGTCAAACCGTCCGAAGTGAACAAGAAGTGGGTTGTGATCGACGCGGACGGCGTCGTTCTGGGCCGCCTCGCCAGCATCATCTCGATGCGGCTGCGCGGCAAGCACCTGCCCACCTATGTCCCCAATCTCGACATGGGCGACAACGTGATCGTCATCAACGCCGAGAAGGTGAAGTTGACCGGCAACAAGCTGGCCGACAAGACCTTCTACTGGCACACCGGCCATCCGGGCGGCATCAAGGGCCGTACCATGGGTCAGCTGCTGGGCGGTTCGCACCCCGAGCGCGTCGTCATCAAGGCCGTCGAGCGCATGATCACCCGTGGTCCGCTCGGCCGCGCCCAGATGAAGAACCTGCGCGTGTATGCCGGCCCCAACCATCCGCACGAGGCTCAGGCCCCCGAGGTGGTTGACGTGGCGTCGATGAACCCGAAGAACAAGAGGTAAGACCCATGGCCGATCTCACCAGCCTGGCCGACCTCAAGGCCGCCGCTCCGCAGGCTCAGCCCGTGCACGAGCGCAAGGTCGATGCCCAGGGTCGCGCCTATGCCACCGGCAAGCGCAAGAACGCCGTCGCCCGCGTGTGGGTCAAGCCCGGTTCGGGCAAGATCACCGTCAACGGCCGCGACGTCACCACCTACTTCGCCCGCCCCGTTCTGCGCATGCTGATCAACCAGCCGTTCCAGACCGCGCGTTGCGAAGGCCAGTTCGACATCGTCGCCACCGTCACCGGCGGCGGTCTGTCGGGCCAGGCCGGCGCCCTGCGCCACGGCATCAGCCGCGCGCTCACCTTCTTCGACCCGGCCACGCGCCCGCCGTTGAAGGCTGGCGGCTTCCTCACCCGCGATCCGCGCGTGGTCGAGCGTAAGAAGTACGGTAAGCACAAGGCTCGCCGTTCGACCCAGTTCTCGAAGCGCTAATCCGCGCCCAGAGGGTTTGGTATATGTTGGAG
>JAEZFE010000475.1 GCA_023437865.1 Pseudomonadota bacterium
GGCCAAGAACGGCCAAGTGGTGCCGGGCTATGACGAGACCCCGGTCGCCGAGCACATGAAGGGCCAGAACATCGTCATCGAGGTCGACGTGGGCGTCGGCAAGAGCAAGGCCACTGTATGGACCTGCGATCTGACCCACGCCTATATCGACATCAACGGCTCGTATCGCACCTGATGACCGACGAACAACCCGGCTGCTGGTCGGTGGGCACCGTGTGGCAGGGGCATCCCCTGCTGACCGCGCGGCTGCGGCTGCGTCCGCTGGCCGAAGCCGACGCGCCGCGCTTGGCCCAATTGCTGGACGATTGGGAGATGGTGCGGCTGACCGCCAACATCCCGCACCCCTATTCGGTCGAAGACGGAATCGGCTTCGCCCGCCAGCAAGAGGTCAAGCGGCAGGCCCGTACCGGTGCCGCGCTCGCCATGGAACGCACGCTCGACGGCCAGGTGATCGGCTGCATCGGCTTCGGCACCGAGACCGACGGCACCCCGGAACTGGGCTGGTGGGTTGGCCGCGACTATTGGGGCCAGGGCTATGGCGGCGAGGCGGCACGCCGCCTGGTGCGCCACCTGTTCGCCGATCTCGGCTATGCCTCCCTGTGGGCCAGCGCCCACCCCGACAACAAGGCCTCGCTGGCCATCATGGCCGGGCTGGGCATGGCTCAGGCACGCTTCGACCGTATCGGCCTGCCGGCGCGCGGGCAATCGGTGGTGATGCCGGTCCATGTGCTGACCGCCGAGGACTGGGCCCGCGCTCATTCCGCACGCCCCACGCTGCTGGTCGCCGCCGCCGCCCTCATCGACGCCGACAACCGCGTGCTGATGGCCAGCCGCCCACCGGGCAAGATGATGTCGGGCCTGTGGGAGTTCCCCGGCGGCAAGGTCCATGCCGGCGAAACCCCGGAGGCCGCCCTGGTGCGCGAACTGAAGGAGGAACTGGGGATCGACGTCGGCCAAAGCTGCCTGGCGCCGCTGGCCTTCGCCTCGCATGATTACGACACCTTCCATCTGCTCATGCCGCTTTATGCCGTGCGCCAGTGGAAGGGGACTATCGAACCGTTGGAGGGCCAGGGGCTGCGGTGGATGCGCGCCAGCCGCCTGACCGACCTGCCCATGCCCCCCGCCGACATCCCTCTGGTAGCCCTTCTTCGCGATTGGCTATAATCGGCCCCTCCCTAAGAGGGAGGACCCTTACCCTCTCCGGCGAGCCTGAAAGTGCAGGCTGCATCACCACCTAGAGGGCTCGGGTATTGTGGGCGGAGGCTCGTCGGTGGCGTCGTTGAACCGCAAAGAGCGCGAGGCGCTGAAATTCTTGGCCGTGCACTTGGTGTACGGGCTGGCGGCGGCACTGACCTTCGGCATCGCCGTATTGGCCACCAACCTGGGTAACCTGCGCACCCTGGCGCTTGAATCGTCCAGCCCCGTCGCGGTGCTGGTGCTGTTCTTCCTGGGGCTGTTCGTGACCTTCGGCAGCGTGGGTATGGGTGTCGGCGTCATGAGTCTGGCGCGCGACGACGAACGTGGACTGGAGTAGCCCCGGCAGAGTCTACCGGACTCCCGGCAGAATCTTCCGCCCGGCACGCCAAACACCCTGACAGCCCGGCAACAGCCCATTGATTTAACGTCATTTTCCAGCTGGCACGGACTCTGCAACAGGAACGGCGCAGACGCTCCATCGCGGGGACTGGAAAATGACGGTTTATTCGATCAACAAGCGGGCTCTTGAGCAGACGGCGGTCGCCGCGACCCCGGCAGCCAACACCCCCAAGTCCACGGCTGACGCGGCGGCGGAATTCGCCAGCGCGCTCCAGCAGGCCAGCTCGCTGTTCGCCGCCAACGCCCATCCCACGGCGGAGACCGCCCTCAAGGCCCATTTCGACCGCCCCGCCACTCCGGAGCACGATACGAAGGCCGAGGTCAAGGCCGACCGCGCCGAAACCAAGTCGGTGGTGCGCGAGCGCCGTGACGATGCCAAGGCCGCCCGCAAGGACGACAAGGGCGAGGTCAAGGAGACCCGCCGCGATCAGAAGGCCGCCACGGCAAGCGAATCCGCCGCCCCGGCCGAGCCCGTGACCGAGGACGAGGCCGAGAGCGCGCCGGTCACCGCCGATGCCAGCAATCAGCAGCAGGACACCGCCCCGCAGCAGGACGCCCAGCCCCAGCTGGTGGCGGCCGCTGTGCAGCCGGCCCAGCAACAGGCCGCCGAAACCGTTCAGGAAACCGGTGACGACGTTGTGGTGAGCGAAGCCGGCCAGCAGGCCCAGGTTCCGGTCGAGCAGGAAGCCGCCGACGCCGCTGGTGAGCAACAGGGCCAGCAGGCCGCCGCTCAGGTCCAGGCCGACGATGGCGAACAGGACGACGCCCTGGCCGCCGACGCGGCCGCCAAGGCATTGCGTGACGGCGCCCATGACGCCGCCCGCGCGGCCCGCAGCGACGCCAAATCGGACGCCGCCCAGGCCCAGGCCGACGATCTGGCCCAGCGCTTGGATGGCACCGGCGCCCAGGTCAAGATGCAGGTGCAGGTTGCCGCCGCCGAGCAGGCCGAGGTCGACGCCCCGGTGGTCACCGAACTGCAGCCGGAGCAGACCGTCCAGCCGCAGGCCCAGGGACAGCAGGATGCCGGCAACGGCGCCGATGCCGACGCGCAGCAGCCGGGTGTCGCCCTGGCCGCCCAGCAGGCCGCCGCCCGCGATGCCG
>JAEZFE010000324.1 GCA_023437865.1 Pseudomonadota bacterium
GCGAGACGCTTGATTTCTGTCTGGTGGGAGAGCCCACCAACCCGCGCCATCTGGGCGAGATGATGAAGATCGGCCGGCGCGGTTCCTTGAATTGCAAGATCCGGGTGTACGGCACCCAGGGCCATGCGGCCTATCCGCATCTGGCCGACAACCCAATCCCGCGCCTGCTCGAGATGCTGCGGCGGCTGACCGAAACGCCGCTGGATGACGGCAGCGAGCATTTCCAGGCCTCGACGCTGGCGCTGACCACGGTGGACGTGGGCAACGCCGCCACCAACGTCATTCCAGGCGAGGCGCGCGCCGGCTTCAACATCCGCTTCAACGATCTGCACACCGGCAAATCGCTTGAGGATTGGATCCGCCGCACCCTGGATGCGGTGGGCGGCGAGTACGAATGCACCATCGAAGTGTCGGGTGAGAGCTTCCTGACCCAGCCCGGCCTGCTGTCGGGCGCGGTCGCCGAGGCCGCCAGGGAGGTCACCGGGCGCGAGCCCGAGCTCTCCACCACCGGCGGCACCTCTGATGCCCGCTTCATCAAGAATGTCTGTCCGGTGCTGGAATTCGGCCTGGTCGCCCAGACCATGCACAAGGTCGACGAGCATGTGGCGGTGGCCGACATCGAGGGCCTGACGCAGATCTACACCCGCGTGCTGGACCGCCTGGTGGGCCATCCATGATCTCCATGGACGAGGTGTCGCGCGGCATCTACGGCGCGTTCCGGCTGGCCCGGCGTGACGTCAGCGGGCTCTCGTGGTTCGATTCCAGCCTCAGGGGCTATTGGCGCTCGTTCTGGGCGGCTGCGGTGGTCGCGCCGGCCTATCTGGTGCTCGACCTGATCTCCGGGACGTTCAGCCACGACGTGGGCGCGCGCCAGGTGCTGGTGCAGTTGATCGCCTATGTGATCGACTGGACGGCCTTTCCGCTGCTGATGATCGTAGTGGCCGACAATCTGGGCAAATGGCCCAACTACATGCGCTACATCGTGGCCTACAATTGGTCCCAGGTGGTGCAGATGTCGGTGCTGCTGCCGGTGGCGGTGCTGGCCGTGCTGACCCAGAACCCCATGGCGGCGCTGCTGGCCCAGGGCGTGTTCATTGTGGTGCTGGTCTATCGCGCCTATGTGGCCCATGTGGCGCTGGAGGTCGGCTTGGGCACCGCCGCCGGAATGGTGCTGATGGACGTGCTGTTGTCGGCGTTCCTGAAGAATGTCAGCGACCGGCTGATGGGCGGCTGACATGCCGGTCTGGCGTCAGATGATGGCCGCCGACCTGCCCAAGGTCGAAGCGATCGCCGAAGTGGTTCACCCCGCCTATCCGGAGGCCCCCGAGGTCTTCGCCAACCGCCTGGCGCTGTTCCCGCAAGGCTGTTTCATGGCAGTCGAGGACGGCAAGGCGCTGGGTTATTGCATCGCCCATCCCGGCACGCTCGGCGCACCGCCGCCGCTTGACACCCTGATGAAGGCGCTGCCCCACGACGCCGATTGCCTGTACCTGCACGATCTGGCGCTTCTGCCCGAATGCCGGGGGCGCCGCCTGGGCGCCGCTCTTGTTGCCCGGCTGGAAAGCGTGGCCCGCGCCCATGCATTCGCCCGGATCGCGCTGACGGCGGTCAACAATTCCGACGGCTTCTGGGAAGGCGTCGGGTTCGAGCCGTCGCGGTGCGACGCCCTGGAGAGCTATGGCGCGGCGACCTATCGGGTGAAGAGCTTGGCCGGGTCAAAGACCTAGGCTAATCACTCGGCCCGCAGCATGGGCGCCGCCTTGGCGCGCATGGCCCCGAACGTCCCGGCGAACCCCGCCAGCAGGCTCGCCACCACGCAGGCGGCGATGGTGGTGGCGGCGATGCCGGGCAGGAACACCCAATCGGCCTTCATGACATGGACCAGGATGGCCCACGCCGCCAGGCTGCCGACTGCGCCGGCGGCAAGGCCGGTGGACAGGCCGACGATGCCGAATTCCAGCAACCACGCCCGCCACAGATCGGCCCGCGTGGCGCCCAGGACCTTCAGCACCACCGCCTCGTAGACCCGGCGGCGGTGGCCGGCCATGACCGCGCCGGCCAGCACCAGGCCGCCCGCCGACAGCGTCACCAGCGCGGCAAGGCGCACCGCCATGTCGGCATTGGCGATCATCTCGCGCACCGCCACCAGGGCTTCCTTGACCCGGATGGCCGAGACGTTGGCGAGCTGATCGGTGACCGCCTTCTCGATGGCGGCTTCGGTGGCGTCCGGGGCCTGCACGGTGGCGATCCAGGTGTGCGGCGCGCTCCGCAAGGCACTGGGCGACAGGATGAAGGTGAAGTTCATGTTCAGCGTGGACCACTCGATGTCGCGCAGGCTGGTCACCCGCACCTCCAGCTCGCGGCCCAGCACGTTGACGCCCAGCGTGTCGCCCAGCTTGAGGCCGAAGCCCTTGGCGATGCTGGCGTCGATGGAGGCCAGCGGAGGCCCTTCGTAATCCGGCTTCCACCACTCGCCGGCCACCAGCCGCGCCCCCTTGGGCGGCGTGGCGGCGGCGGTGAGGCCCCGGTCACCGCGCACCGCCCATTCGGCCTCGGGCGCGATGGCGACTTCGGAAATCGGCTTGCCGTTGATGCGGGTGATGCGGCCGCGCACCATGGGGGCCTGGGCCACGCTGGCGCTGGCATCCACGTCTTTGACGATCTGGTCGAAGCGCTCCAATTGGTTGGGCTGGATGTCGATGAAGAAGAAACTGGGCGCCTCGGCGGGCATGCGCTCGCCGAATTGGCGGGCCAGATTGCCCTCGATCAGCGCGATGGCCACCAGCACGGTCAGTCCCAGGCCGAGGCTCAGCACCACGCTGACCAATGCGCTGCCCGGGCGATGCAGATGGGCGAGCGCCAGGCGTCCGGTAGGATGGGCGAACAGGCCGGTGCGGTGGGCCGAGCACGAGGCGGCGGCCTTCGACAGACCCCAGGCC
>JAEZFE010000423.1 GCA_023437865.1 Pseudomonadota bacterium
ACCTGCGCCGCCTGCGGCCTGTGCGCCACCGCTTGCCCGGTCGGCATCGAGACCGGTCTGCTGACCAAGGCGTTGCGCGGCCGCAAGCTGACCACCACGCAGAAGACCCTGGGCGGCCTGGCGGCTCGCCATTACGGCACCGCCATGGCCGGTGCCCGCACCGCCCTGTGGGCAGGCCGCATCGCCCATGCGGCGACGGGCGGCCTGTTACCCAAGCTGCATGCCTCGCTGACCCATCCCGGCAAGGTTCCCGCCCCTTCCGCCGTGGCGGGCACTCCGGTGGTCTACGTGCCGTCCTGCGCCACCCGCACCCTGGGCCCGAGTTGGGGCGCGCCCGAGCAGGACGCGGTGCCGGAACGCATGACCAAGCTGCTGGAAAAGGCCGGCTTCCAGGTAATCTTCCCCGAGAACCTGGGCAATCTGTGCTGCGGCCAGTCCTTCGAAAGCAAGGGCATGAACGACCAGGCCGACGCCAAGTCGCGCGAGATGGAAGCCGCCCTGCTCAAGGCCTCGGACAATGGCCGCATTCCGGTGCTGATGGACGCCTCGGCCTGCACACTCAGGCTCAAGCGGGTGCTCGACAAGAATCTCGCCGTGCATGATTCCATCGAGTTCCTGCACGACCAGGTTCTGCCGCGCCTGGAGGTCACCAAGCAGGCCGAGCCGGTGCTGGTGCACGTTAACTGCTCGGCCCGGCGCATGGGGCTGGATGCCAAGATGGTCTCGCTGGCCAAGGCCTGCGCCCACGAGGTGGTGGTGCCCGACGGCGTGACCTGCTGCGGCTTCGCGGGCGACAAGGGCTTCACCACGCCCGAGCTCAACGACCATGCGCTGCGCAAGCTGCCGGCCGGCGTGCCGGCCAATGCCGAGGGCGGCTATTCCTCCAACCGCACCTGTGAGATCGGCCTGTCCGATCATTCAGGCAAGCCCTATCGGTCCATCGCCTATCTTGTCGATCGGGTGACGAAGCGCCGGGAGGGCTGAGAGAGTACCCCTACATATCGCGGTGCGTTTACACTTAGGTGGTATATATCCGTTTTTGGGTAGGTGAGGCTGGCGCGGGCGGGTGCTCGGGTGTTAATATCTTCCTATGGGAAAACACCTATGGGCGCCCCGCCGCCTCTCCGACCACCTGGTGCTGCTCCGGGGTGCTGATGACCGCCCGGCACGCCAGCGCATCGCCCGCGACCTCCTCGCGGACATGCTGGGATTCGAGGTAGCGGTCGAGCATGACCCGTACGGCAAGCCCCGCCTGGCCGGCAGCGAAGTGTGTATCAGCTTCTCCCATCGCGACGGCTGGCTGCTGATCGGCACTGCCGCCCACGACATCGGCGTTGATTTGGAGCTCATCCAGCCCGGCCTGGACGTGGCCCGCACCCATTTCAGCCCCGCCGAGGCGCATTGGCTCGCCCGCACCGACCAGACCGACGCCTTCACCCGGCTATGGACCGCCAAGGAGGCGGTGCTGAAGGCCGTCGGTACCGGCATCGCCCAGGGTCTGGACCAACCTGACTTTTCCGCCTTTCAGATCGAGGGCCAGCCCTTCGATCTGCCAGCCTGCGACGTGGTCCATGCCGGAGCCGCCTTTCGGGTAAGCTGGCACACCATTGGCGAAAACGAGCCTGCGGCAGTGGCCTGTTCGGCCATCCGCCACGCAGCGGACACATTCTCCTGCTTAATCCTTTCCGCCCCCGCGCCGCTCCCCCTCGCGGCCCATGCGGGTGATGGAGTGTCATGAAGCCCCTAAACGGTCCTGCCCTCTCCCGCCCCGACCTGCTGCGCGACGAAGTTCTTGCCGACATCTTCGCCGCCACCGCCCTGCGCACGCCCGACGCCACCGCCATGGTGTTCGCCGGCGAGCGGCTGAGTTATGCGGAGCTCGACGCCCGCGCCCAGCGCATCGCCAACGCGCTGGCCGCGCGCGGTATCGGCGCCGGCTCGTTCGTGGGGCTGTGGATGTCGCGCTCGGCGGACCTGCATGCGGCGCTGCTGGGCATCCTCAAATCCGGCGCCGCCTACATCCCATTCGATTTCGACGCTCCGCCCGAGCGCGTGGCCGCGTGCATGGCCGATTGCCAGGCTCGCGCCATCATCGTTGACGGCGCCACCGTGGCCCGCGCCGACGGTCTGTCGGCGCCGATCCTGCCCATGGGCCGGTTGCTATCGGAGAACGCCGAGGCGCGGCCGATGGCGAAGCCCCAGCCCAGCGATCCGGCCTATGCCATCTACACCTCGGGCTCGACCGGCAAGCCCAAGGCGGTGGTCATCAGCCACCGCAACATCTGCCACTATCTGCGCGCCGCCAACGAGATCTACGGCCTGGTCGCCGAGGATGTGGTGTTCCAGGGCTGCTCGACGGCGTTCGACCTGTCGCTGGAAGAAATTTTCGTCCCCTATCTAGTGGGCGCCACCCTGTGGGTCGCCTCGCGCGAGACCCTGCAACAGGCGGACAAGCTGGCCCAGGTGCTGACCCAGGCTGGGATCACCGTGCTGGACACCGTGCCCACCCTGCTGACCCTGCTGCCCGAGGACGTGCCGAGCTTGCGCGTCATCATCCTGGGCGGCGAGGCCTGCCCGCCCACCGTGCTGGACCGCTGGTGCCGTCCGGGCCGCCGGGTGTTCAATTCCTACGGCCCCACCGAGACCACCGTCGTGGCCACCATCGCCGAGCTTCAGCCCGGCCAGCCGGTCACCATCGGCAAGCCCATACCCCACTACTCCTGCTACGTGGTGGACGAGGCGCTGGCCCCGGTACTTCCCGGCACCGAGGGCGAATTGCTGATCGGCGGCCCCGGCGTCGCCGCCGGCTATCTGGGCCGCCCGGCACTGACCGCCGAGAAATTCATCCCCAATCCGTGGGGCGAGGGCACGCTCTACCGCTCGGGCGATGCGGTGGTGCTGGATACCGAGGGCCGGCTGGAGTTCCATGGCCGCATCGACGACCAGGTGAAAATCCGCGGCTTCCGCGTGGAGCTGGGCGAGATCGAGGCCAAGCTGTCGGCCTGCGACGGCGTGGCCCAGCCCGCCATCGTGCTGCGCCGCGACGACGGCATCGATCGCCTGGTCGCCTTCGTGGTCCCCACGCCCGGCGCCGAAATCGACGTGACCGGCTGGCGCAACGCCCTGCGCGCCGATTTGCCCAGCTATATGGTGCCGTCGCGCTTCGAGCTACTGGACACCCTGCCCCGCCTGGTCTCGGGCAAGGTGGACCGCAAGGCCCTAATGGCCCGCCCCCTGGCCGACATGGAGCCCGAGGAGGTGGACCTGCCGCGCACGCCCACCGAATCCCTGCTGCTGGACGCCGCCAAATCGGTATTCCCCGGCCAAGCAATCCCGTTGGGCGCCGATTTCTTCCTCGACCTCGGCGGCCATTCGCTGCTGGCCGCCCGCTTCGTCTCGGCGGCGCGCCAAAGCCCAGCCGCCGCCGGCCTGACCTTGCAGGACGTCTATGCCGCCCGCTCGTTGCGCGCCATGGCGGAGCGCCTGGACGGCCGCGCCGGCAGCGCTACCACGACGCGGGATCTGAGCTTCACGCCGCCGCCGCTGCTCCGCCGTTTCCTGTGCGGCGCCGCCCAGGCCGCCGTGCTGCCGATCATCCTGGGTCTTGCCACCGCGCCGTGGCTGGGCGTGTTCATCAGCTACATGATCCTGTCGGGTGAAGATGCCAGCATGGCGACCGAGTTCGTCTCGTTGCTGGCGACCTATTCCGTCATCAACATGGGCACCATCGCGCTGGCCGTCGCCGGCAAGTGGCTTGTGCTGGGCCGGGCCAAGCCGGGCCGTTATCCGCTGTGGGGCGTCTATTATTACCGCTGGTGGCTGTCGCAGCGCCTGCTGACCCTGGTGCACCTGAAATGGTTCCAGGACACCCCGGTCATGCGTTGGTTCCTGCGCCTGCTGGGCGCCAAGATCGGCAAGGACGCGTTGATCGGCGAGGTGGAGGCCGGCGCCTTCGACCTCATCACCATCGGCGCCGGCGCCACCATCGGCTCGCGCTCGCACCTCGCCAATGCCGAAGTGATCGGCAACGAACTGGTCATCGGTGCCATCACCATCGGCAAGGACGCCATGATCGGCACCTCGTCGGTCATCGGCCATGATTGCGTCATCGCCGAGGGCGCCGAGTTGGAGGATTTGACCTCGCTGGCCGCCGGCACCCATGTGGCCGCCTACGAGCATTGGGACGGCTCCCCCGCCCGCAAGGTAGGCGAGGTCGATCCCGCCGCCCAGCCAGTGCCGCCCGCCGTCAGCCGCATCCGCCGCATCGGCATGTCGTCGCTGTATGTGGCGGCGCTGCTGCTGCTGCCCCCGGTCAGCCTGATGCCGATCTTCCCGGCCTTCTACCTGTTCGACCATCTGGCCGAATTGCTGGAGAAGGCCCTCGGCTTCTCCTACCTCAACATCCTGCCGGTCCTGGCCTGGCCCACCGCCATGGCCCTGGTGGTGGTCACCGTCGGCCTGATCGCCGCCATCCGCTGGGTGGTGCTGCCCTCAGTCAAGCCGGGCCTGTACTCCGTTCATGGCGGCTTCTATTTCCGCAAGTGGATCGTGGCGCTGTGCACCGAGCTGACGCTAGAGACCCTGTCCTCGCTCTACGCCACCGTCTACATGCGGACGTGGTACCGCCTGATGGGCGCAAAAATCGGCAAGGGCTCGGAAATTTCCACCAACCTTTCGGGCCGTTACGACCTGATCGAGATCGGCGACAAGTGCTTCATCGCCGACGAGGTGGTGCTGGGCGACGAAACCGTCCGGCGCGGCTGGATGAAGCTGGAGCCGGTGCGCACCGGGTCGCGCGTGTTCGTCGGCAATGAGGCGGTGGTGCCGCCCGGCGCGGACATTCCCTCCGGCTCGCTGATCGGCATCAAGTCCAAGCCGGCCTCCAACGCCGAGATGGAAGGCGGCGGCATCTGGTTCGGCAGCCCGCCGATCAAGCTGCCGGTGCGCCAGCAATTCGGCGACGTCAACGCCAACTGGACCTACGAGCCGCCCAAGTGGCGCCAGATCACCCGCGCCATCTTCGAGGCCTTCTCGGTCTCGCTGCCCACCATGCTGTTCATCACCTTCGGCACGCTGGCGGTCGAGGTGCTGGCCCCGGCCATCCTGGCCCGCGACCTGGGCGCGGTGATCCCGCAATTCCTGATGGCCTCGGTCGCCATCTCCACCGCCCTGATGCTGTCTTCGGCGCTGGTGAAGTGGCTGGTCATGGGCGTGTACAAGCCGACCATGAAGCCCATGTGGTCGTGGTGGGCGCTGCGCACCGAGGCGGTGGCCGTCATGTACTGGGGCATGGCCGGCAAGGTGCTGCTCGACCACCTGCGCGGCACACCGTTCCTGCCTTGGGCGCTGCGCCTCTACGGCACCCGCATGGGCAAGGGCGTGTGGATGGACACCACCGACATCACCGAATTCGACTGCGTCTCGGTGGGCGATTACACGGTGATCAACTCTACCGCCGCCCTGCAGACCCACCTCTATGAGGACCGGGTGATGAAGGTGGGCCGGGTCGACGTGGGCACCGGCGTCACCATCGGCTGCACCGCCACCGTGCTCTATGACACCCATATCGGTGATTATGCCCGCATCGGCCCGCTGACCATCGTCATGAAGGGCGAGGACCTGCCCGCCCACACCGCCTGGCTGGGCGCCCCTGCCCAGGTCCATGCGGCCGAGGGCGGCGGGGAGGCACATTCTCCCGCGCCGGTTCCACAAGCGGTAGCGGTGGCACAGGCGGCCTGACCGGGCCGCCTGCCACTCACCGCCCGTACACTTGTCTGTCGGCGCGGCATCGCCAATGTGCCGGGGAGTCATCCATCGCAGCGAGGCTCCCATGACGGACGGCAAGCTCGATCTGCTCGACCCCGGCAATTGCGCGCTCATCCTGATCGACCACCAGCCCCAGATGGCGTTCGGGGTCACGTCGCTGGACCGGCAATTGCTCAAGAACAACGTCATCGGCCTGGCCAAGGCGGCGAAGGCATTCCGGGTCCCGACCATTCTGACGTCGGTGGAGAGCGAAGGCTTCTCCGGCTACATCTGGCCGGAATTGCTGGACGCACTCGGCAACCCCAGCCCCATCGAGCGCACCTCCATGAATGCCTGGGAGGATGCCGGGTTCGTCGCCGCAGTCCAGGCTACCGGGCGCAAGAAGCTGGTGATCGCCGCCCTGTGGACCGAGGTTTGCCTGGTCTTCCACGCCCTGGCCGCCATGCGGGACGGCTACGAGGTCTATTTCATCGAGGATGCCTCGGGCGGCACCTCGGTCGCGGCCCACGCCATGGCGGTCTCACGGCTGGTGCAGGCCGGCTGCGTTCCCGTCACCTGGCAGCAATTCCTGCTGGAAATGCAGCGGGACTGGGCGCGCAAGGACACCTACGACGCGACCATCGAAATCGTGCAGGAGCATTCGGGCGCCTACGGCATGGGCGTCGAATATGCCCGCACCATGGTGCACAAACTGCCCCCATCGCTGCGCCATGCCGCAGCCACCGCCCTGGGTGTGCCGCCGGGGAGCGAGGGTGCGCCGGTCCGTCACTGACCCACAGCCTCCATAGGCATCGGCGGCCCGCCGGTGCCTCTGCCCGGTATTAACGCCAGACGATCGTCATACTACTCTTGTTGCGCTGCGGCCCACGATCCTTCACTATATGAATTCTCAAGTTGTCGAAGGGGTAACCCATGCCGGTTCCGCGCGTCTATGTTCCCAAGGTGTCCGCTTGGCTTGCGCGCGAGGGTCACACCATCCTGACCGCACCGCCGTCGCTGGTGGCCCGCGCGTTGGCTGCCGTGCGCGCGGATGGGTTGGTCTGAGCCCGACCTGACCCAGGTCAATGTCCCGTTAAGCGGGGCATACTAAGATAGCAGTAACCAATCAGAACAAGGCTCCAGGGGGGACGTTGTCATCCATGGCCGTGAAACACCGGCCCCAGGAGGTTTTGTCATGCCTGCTACCGCCGCCGAGCGCATCCGTGCCCTCATCACCGCCGCCACATCCGGTCGTCCGCTCGACGTCAATGATATCTATGTGCGCGCCCTGATGCGCTGCGGCATCAGCCGCGAGGAAGCCGCCGAACTGGTGGCCAACGACCACGACCCGGTGCTGCGCATCCTGCATTTTGCGGGCGATTCGCACAATTTCGCCGTCCTCGCCGTCGAGGAAGCCCTCGCCGCGGCCTGATCCCTTGCACGGCATCCCGCGGGCGCTAGAAGGCGCACGCGGGGAGCCATACCAAGTCAGGAAGCCCATGAAGCGCATTTTCGCCGTTCTGGCCGTTGCCGCCGCCGCCGCTGGCGGCTTCGCCACCTACCAATTCGCCGGCGCCACACCTGCCAGCGCCAAGACCGCCGAAGTGTGGAAGGCCGAGAGCTGCGGCTGCTGCGGCTCGTGGGTCACCTACATGGAGGAGCACGGCTACAAGGTCACCGTCCATGTGGTCGATGACGTGGACCCGCTGAAGGACAAGCTAGGCATCCCGGAGCAGGCCCGCTCGTGCCATACCTCCAAGATCGGCGGTTTGGTGGTCGAGGGCCACGTGCCGGTCGAGGCCATCGACAAGGTGCTGGCCGAGCACCCGAAGAGGGTTGCCGGCATCGCCGCCCCCGGCATGCCGTCGGGATCGCCCGGCATGGACGTGGACACCAAACCCTTCCCGGTGGTGACTTTCGGCGACGGCAAGGTCCAGATGCTGGGGATGTACAATTAGGTCCCTGACGGCGATCCGACCTTCGGTCGTCTTGCCTCCATGCGGATAATGGGGCGATATGCAGGCGTGTCCCATCAGGAGCGCCCCGCATGATCAAAGCTCTTTGCACCGCCGCCGCCGCCTTCGCCGTGCTGGCTTCCGCTCCCGCCTTCGCCAAGGAAAAGGAAGCCCCGGCGTGCGGCGCGGTGTCGTTCCGTCCGCTCGCCAATACCGCCAATGACGGCGAGATGACCTCGGGCCATTACCGTTCGCGCTTCGCCACCATCGACGTGCTGGCCAAGGTCCAGGGCGGCCAAGCCACCTACCACCTGCGGGTGGACAACCAGCCGGTCAAGCCGCTGGCCGGCGACGTGCCCAAATCCAGTTTCAAATGCCTGGAATCCAAGCACGTGAAGACCCCGCCCCCGGCCATCGGCGGTGCCTGCAACGGCTCGCGCTTCCGCGTGGTGATCGACAGCTCGGCCAAGCAGAAGCTGTACATGC
>JAEZFE010000491.1 GCA_023437865.1 Pseudomonadota bacterium
GCGACGGCGTCGCCGATGCCGAGGGCTACGATCTGGGCCAGGGCGCCGGCTTCTACCTGAATGCTACGCAGGAGCCGTGGTCAGGTCATTACCACATGGCCGATTATGTGGCCGGTGAACTGCCGGATCTGGTGGAAGGATCCTTTCCGGTGAGCGCGGCGCGCTCCATTTTCGGCCATTCCATGGGGGGCCACGGCGCCCTGGTCATCGCGCTCCGCAATCCGGGGCGCTACCGGGCGGTGTCGGCGTTCTCGCCCATCTGCCACCCCATGGATTGCCCGTGGGGCAATAAGGCGTTCACCGCCTATCTGGGCCCCGACCGCGCGGCGTGGCGCCAATGGGACGCCTGCGAGCTGATGAGGAGCGTGGTCGAACGGCTGCCGCTGCTGGTGGACCAGGGCGAGGCTGACGAATTCCTCGATACCCAGCTCAAGCCCGCCGCCCTGGCCAGGACGGCGGAGGAGACCGGCCATCCGCTCACCTTGCGCCGGCACCTCGGCTACGACCATTCTTATTACTTCATCGCCTCGTTCATGGCCGACCATCTGGAGCATCATGCGCGGGCGCTGCTGACGTGAGGATTGCATGGTCCGGGACAATACCGCGCTGAACCGTTTCGAGCTTGAGGTGGACGGCAAGATCGTCTTCGCCACCTATCGTCGCCAGGACGGCACGCTCGCCATCCCCCATGTGGAGGCGCCGCCCAGCCTGCGCGGTACCGGCGCCGCCGGGCGGCTGATGCAGGGGGTGATGGAACTCGCCCGTGCGGAAAACCTGAAGGTCCGCCCGATTTGCAGCTACGCCTCGCTGTGGGTGCGGCGTCATAAGGAATTCCACGATTTGCTGGCCTGAGGCAGGCGCGCTATGTTTGCCCCCGCAAGCACTCGCAGGGGGAAACATGGCTCAGCCGCAGACGGCCATTTGCGCCGAGGGAGAGAATTTCGGCATCTTCATCACCGCGCTAGCGACCGACCGGCCCGATGCCGCCGCCATCATCCGCAGCACCGCCGCCCGGCTGCACCAATTGACCGCCGACATGGCGGCGCGCCTGGGCGAGCCCGCGCTCAGCGCCGCCATCGGCTTTGGCGCTGAAATTTGGCCCAGCCTGTTCGGCGCCGCCCGCCCGGCGGAACTGGCGCCGTTCGAGGCTCTGGCGCAAGGCCCGCGCCGGGCGCCCGCCACGCCCGCCGATCTGTTCATCCACGTCCATTCCGGCCGCCAGGACGCCAATTTCGTCCTCGCCCGCGCTGTCATGGGCGCGCTGGGCGAGGCGGTGCGGGTGGTCGAGGAAGTGCACGGCTTCAAGTATCTGGGTGGCCGCGACCTCACCGGCTTCGTCGACGGCACCGAGAACCCCAAGGGTGACGAACGCCCCGGCGTCGCCCTGGTGGGTGACGAGGACGCGGATTTCGCCGCGGGTTCCTATGTCAGCCTTCAGCGCTACGTCCACAACCTCGCCCCATGGGATGCGCTGCCCGTTCACGCCCAGGAGCAGGCGGTGGGCCGCACCAAGGAGGACGACGAGGAACTGGACGACGATGCCAAGCCGGCCTCGGCGCACATCGCCCGCGTGGTCATCGAGGAAGATGGCGAGGAACTGGAAGTGCTGCGCCACAGTCTGCCCTATGGCACCACCTCGGAACACGGCCTGTATTTCGTCGCCTATGGCCGCACGCCCACGACCTTCCGCAAGATGCTGGAGCGCATGGTGATGGCCGATGGCGATGGCGCCTACGACCGGCTGCTCGACTTCACCACGCCGGTCACCGGCGCCAGCTTCTTCGTTCCCAGCGTGGACTTCCTGGCGGCGAAGGCCTGAACGGCTAGCGGAACGCGCGTTCTTCCAGGGTGTTCTCACCCTGGGAGAACGTCCATGACCGAAAACCATCCCAGTCAGGCGGATGTCGCCGCACTGGCTCATCTTTATCGTGGCGAACTGTACCGCAGCACGGTGTGGCGCACCCGCCTCGATACCACCACCAATTGGGCGGTGGTGACCACCGGGCTGGCCCTGTCGCTGACCTTCGCCAATGCCGAATCGTCGCCGTTGCCGCTGATTTTGGTGGGGCTGCTGGTGGCGGTGTTCCTGGCGATCGAAGCCCGGCGCTACCGGTTTTTCGATTTCTGGCGTATTCGCGCCCACATCCTCGAACTCAATTTCTTCGGCCCGATCCTACTTGGCCGGGGCGTCAGCTTCGAGAACCACTGGAACGAAATTCTCTACAAGGATTACGCCAACCCGCAACTCCACATCACCTTTGCCGAGGCGGCGGGGCGACGGCTGCGGCGGAATTATGCCTGGATCTTCCTGATTCAACTGATCGCTTACGTGGGAAAGTTGATCATCCATCCGGTGCCGGCTACCGGGCTGGACATCATTCTTGACCGCGCGGCCATCGGACCCATTCCCGGTACCGTAGTCCTGCTAGCTGGAATGGTGTTCCACGCGGCGTGGATGGTCATCGCCTGGCGCACCTTGCGCAGCCGCCGGGGCGGCGATCGCCCTCGTCCGGCGCGTCCGGTCAAGGATGTCGTCCTTGATCTCGCGCGCGGGAGGTGAGAGAGAGCCCGGAAGGGAGCACTCCCCTATGCGCCCGTGGTGCTCGCCGCTCTCTTTGCCATCTATGCCGAATCGTCGTCTAAGCGAGGATGGATGATGGCGAACCCGATGGTGACCGACCAGGACAGTCAGGCCCCCACAGCGCCGGTGGACGAGCCCCCGGTGGTGGTCGAAGATCCGCCTCCGCCCGCCGAGGAACCCGCACAAGATCCGCCGGCTGAAAATCCCCCAGCCGAGGCCCCTGACGTGCAGGCGCCGCCGGCCAGCGACGGTCCCCCGACCGATGAGCCTGCGCCGGCAGCGGAGGTCCCGGCGGACGACACGCCCATCCCGGTCGAGGGCGGATCGGTCCTCGATGCGGCTGATGATACGGCCCAGGCGGCGCCCGGTTCGGTCACCCTTATCCCGGTCAGCGCCTTGCTGGCCAACGACATCCTGCCCACCGGCGGCGCCAGTGTGGTGGGGGTGGGCGACGCTTCCCACGGGACCGTCCAACTCGACC
>JAEZFE010000437.1 GCA_023437865.1 Pseudomonadota bacterium
GTTCGGCACCGATCTGTCCATCGACACCCTCGCCCGCTTTCTGGATCTTCACCGCGTCGGCAAGAACGGCATGGTCTTCATCATGGACGAAGACGGCCGCCTGGTCGGTTATCCCGACCCCAGCCGCACCGTGGTGCAGGAGGGCGAGCGAGTGGTGGTGTCCAAGGCTGATTCCGCCGCCGATCCGCTGGTGGCCGAGGCGGTGCGGCTGCGCCAGACTGGTGCCGGCGACCACTTCCAGACGCCCTTGGCCGGGCGCGGCAGCTATCTGGTGTCGTTCACACGCTTCCCCGAGGATTTCGGCCGGAATTGGACCATCGGCGTGATCGCCGACGAGGAGGATTTCGTCGGCCCGCTGCGCCAGGCCAGCCTAACCATCCTTGCCATCGGCGTGGTCTTTCTGCTGATCGCCAGCGCCGCCGTGGTGGCGGCTTCTCGGCTGTTGACCCAGCCGATCAACGAACTGATCGCCGAGACCAAGCGGATCCGCCGCCTGGACCTGGAAGCGCCGGTCTCGGTCGTCACCAACGTGACCGAGATCCATGCGCTGTCGAACGCACTGTCTTCGATGAAGACGGCGCTGCGCAGCTTCGGCACCTACGTCCCCAAGGACCTGGTGCGCGAGATCATCGAATCGGGATCGGGCAGCGTTCTGGGTGGCACCCGCCGCCCGCTGACCGTGCTGTACTCGGAACTGCAGGGCTTTACCCAGGCCACCGAGGCGCTGTCGCCGGAGGATGTGCTGGCGGACCTGTCCGAGTATTTCGAGGCCATGAGCCAGGCCATTCACGCCGCGAATGGCACCATCGACAAGTTCATCGGCGACGGCATCATGGCCCAGTGGAACGCGCCGGTTCATGACCCCGACCACATCGCCAACGCCTGCCGCGCGGTGATCGCCTGCCGCCGCGCCGAGACCGAGCTGAATGTCTGGCGTGCGGCGCGGAACCGGCCCAAGGCCCATACCCGCTTCGGTCTGCACACCGGCACCGCCGTGATCGGCAATGTGGGCTCGCGCTCACGCATGCAATATACGGCGCTGGGCCAGATGGTGAATTTGACCTCGCGCATCGAAGGGCTGAACAAGGCGTTCGGCACCGGCGCCCTGGTCAGCGCCCAGGTGGAGGAGGAGGTTCGCGGCCGCTTCGTGTTCCGCCCGCTCGGCCCGGTTTTGGCCTCCGGCACCACCGTGCCGGTGACCCTGTTCGAATTGCTGGACGATCCCGCCGACCCGCTGTCCGAGGACAATGCCGCCCGTGCCGAGGCGTGGGCCGAGCCCTTTGCCGCCTGGCACGAGCGCCGCTGGGCCGAGGCTGAAGCCGGCTTTGCCCGCCTGCTCGAACGCTTTCCCGGAGACGGCGCGGCAACCTGCTTGGCCACACATTGCCGCCGCTTCATCGCAGCTCCGCCCGCCCCCGGCTGGGATGGCGTGCTGCGCTTCGACGTGAAATAGGGAGGGCCGGCCTTGTTGCGCAGATCCTTGCTGATTGCCGCCCTGCTGATGGGCTGGGGGAATGCGTGGGCCGAGCCCGCACTCACCACCATCGTGTTGGCCCACACCCAGGTGCAGGACCCCGCCAGCGACACGGCCGCCGCCATGGCCGCCGAATTCAAGCGCGAAGTCGAGCACCGCACCGGCGGCAGCGTAGCGGTCGCCATTTTCCCCGAGGGGCAGTTGGGCGGCAACCGCGACATCGCCAAGCTGGCTGCCGGTGGCGTGATCCAATCGGCGCTGGTGACCGTGGGCGGTCTGGCGCCACGCTATCCACTGATCGCGGTGACGCAGATGCCGTTCGCGCTGGATTCGCGCGACGCCGCAGCGCGCGTGTTTGACGGCCCGTTCGGTCAGGCACTGGCGGCGGATATCGAGGCGCGGGCCGGCGTCAGCGTGCTGGGCTTCGGCGATCCCGGCGGCTTCCATCTCCTGACCAATTCCCGCCGCCCCATCCACCGGCCCAAGGACGTGCAGGGGCTGAAGTTGCGCACCATTCCAGGCCTGGATGCGCTGAATGCCATGATCAAGGGCATGGGCGGGATACCGGTGAAGGTATCGTCACGCGAAGAGGCCACCGCCCTGGCCGGCGGCATCATCGACGGCCAGATGAACCCCGCCTCGGTGGTGGTGACGCGGCGCTACGACGAAGTGCAGAAATACGCCACGCTGACCAACCACCTGTATGTGCCTTACGTCTGGCTGTTCAACAGTGCGGCCCTGGCGGCACTGAAGCCCGCCGAGCAGCAGGCGGTGCGTGATGCCGCCCGCCAGGCCATCGCCGCCGGCCGCGCCGCCGCCACGGCGATGGAGGCCTCGGACAAGGGCCTGCCCGCATTGCGCCGGCGCATGCAGGTGACCGAACTGAGCCCCGCCGAACGCGAGGAATTCCGTACAGCCACCCAGCCTGCCGTGGCCCAGGCCATCGCGGGCGCGCTGGGCGCCGACGGCACCCGCCTGCTCGGGGAGTTCCTGAGCGCGGCGGGGGCGCGTTAGCCCCTCGCCGGGCGCGGCCATCCAGCCGCTTGGCCGCCGCCTCGGTCAGCGCAGCGGGAAGACGAAATTGATGCTGGGCGAGGCCGGCTCGTACACCACCGGCGGCGGCGCATAATAGACTGGCGGGGGCGCGTAGACGACGCGGGGCGGCGGGGCGTAGACCACGCGCGGCGGCGCGTAGACGTAGCCCGGCGCATAATAGGCCTGCCGCTCGCCCTTCCACTTGTGGTGGCCGTGCTTGTGGCCGTTATGACGACCCCAATCGTCTGCAAGAGCCGGCGCGGCGGCAGCGCCAAGCGCCACCAGGGAAAGCATCACAGCCGAGACGATCTTACGCATGTTCATGGCGGCCCTCCTCCTTGAAGGGTCCCTGGCGCTTGGGGGCCAGGCGTGCCGTTCGATGACAAGAACATGCGATAAGATTGCGCCGGAAC
>JAEZFE010000248.1 GCA_023437865.1 Pseudomonadota bacterium
TGGCCAATCCCGGCTGCTATCCGACCTCGGTCCAGCTGCCGCTGGTGCCGCTGCTCAAGGCCGGCCTGATCGAGGCCGAGGACATCGTCATCGACGCCAAGTCGGGCACCTCGGGCGCCGGCCGCGCCGCCAAGGAAGCCAACCTTTACTGCGAGGTGACCGAGGGCATCCACGCCTACGGCGTCGCCAGCCACCGCCACGCGCCCGAGATCGAGCAGGAACTGGGCCTGGCCGCCGGCAAGCCGGTGCTGGTCAGCTTCACCCCGCACCTGATGCCCATGAGCCGGGGCATGCTGTCGACCATCTATGTGCGCCTGGCCAAGGGCGCCAAGGCCGCCGATCTGCGCGCGGAATGGACCAAGGCTTACAAAGACGAGCCGTTCGTCGGCGTGCTGCCCGAGGGCGCGGTACCGGCCACCCGGCATGTGCGCGGCTCGAACTTCTGCTTCATGAACGCCTTCGACGACCGCGTTCCCGGCAAGGCCATCGTCACTTCGGTGATCGACAATCTGGTCAAGGGCGCCTCGGGTCAGGCGTTGCAGAACATGAACCTGATGTTCGGCCTGCCCGAGACCACCTGCCTCGACCAGCAGCCGCTGTTCCCCTAAGGAGCCTTCCCATGCCCGGCCTGATCCTGCCCTTCAAGGGCACGCTGCCCACCATCGACGCGGAATGCTTCATCGCGCCCAACGCCACAATCATCGGCGACGTGGTGATCGGCAAAGGCAGCAACGTGTGGTTCGGCGTCGTCATCCGCGGCGACGTGCACGAGATCCGCATCGGCGAGCGTACCAATATTCAGGACGGCACCATCGTTCACGTGACCAGCGGCAAGTTCGGCACCTATATCGGTTCCGACATCACCATCGGCCACGGCGCGGTTCTGCACGCCTGCACGCTGGAGGACGGCTGCTTCATCGGCATGGGCGCCACCATCCTGGACGGCGCGGTGGTGGAATCGGGCGCCATGGTGGCCGCCGGCGCGGTGGTCACCCCGGGCAAGCGGGTCAAGGCGAGCGAGCTGTGGGCCGGCAACCCGGCCAAGCTGCTGCGCGAGCTGAAGCCCGAGGACGTGGCCTTCTTCCCGAAATCGGCCGAGAATTACGTCAACCTGGCGAACCAGTACCGCAGCGAGATCGGGTAACCGCCCCGGACTGCGGAGAAAAGCCATGAGCGAGAAGCGCTCGAAGACCGGCCTGCTGTCGCGCCTGACCGCGCCCATCGCCAAGGCGGCGCAGAAAGTGGCGCGCCGCATGGGTGAAGGCGGTGAGGACGAGGAGTTGCGCCGCCTGGCGGACATGGGCGTCGATACCGCGTCTGCGGCCGCGCCGCTGACCGACGACGCCTTCCGCATGACCATGGAGCAGATGCTGACGGAGGACGACGGCGCCTTCCAGATCAAGCTGCATGTCATCTCGCTGGTGGAGTTCCGCGAAGCGGTGGGAGACAGGTGGGTCCGCGTCGCCGACAAGGTGATGATGATCGCCGAGGGCGTCATCAACCTGCATCTGGGCGCCGGCAATGTGTTCGGCCGCCAGGGCACCGATTTCTTCGTGTTGCTGTTCCGCACCGTCGACAATGACGAGGCCCGCCGGCGGGCTTTGACCATCGTCCAGGAGTTGGGAACCCGACTGGTGGGCGACCAGTTCCTCGGCGACGAGCGCCCGTTG
Organism: Pseudomonadota bacterium; assembly: GCA_023437865.1. Lineage (GTDB taxonomy): Bacteria > Pseudomonadota > Alphaproteobacteria > Rhodospirillales > Magnetospirillaceae > Magnetospirillum. Next base: position 1,671 of record JAEZFE010000248.1, read on the forward strand.
GCACTGGCCGCCGAGCTGCCCCTGGAGGACGGCCTGAACGCGGACGCCTCCGTCAACCTGGACGCGGTGAACGCGGCGGTGGGAGAAATACGCTCGTTGATCGCCGGCCGCAAGGAGGCCGCGGCGGCACCGCCCGCCTGGATGCGCTCGGGCTCGGCGGATGGCGACGATAACGGGTTGCGCGCCCACCTGAAGCCCAGCGCGGCAGCGCCGCCTAAGGTCGAGGTCGACACCCGCCCGCCCGTCGCCATCACCGGCGAGGCCGCACGGGCGCCGGCTGCCGATCCCAAATGGAAGCCCCTGGAAGTTTCGGGCAAGGGCTCTGGAAAGCCCCCCGCCTGGGTGGTGATGGAACACGGCGAGCGCAAGGCACCCGTTATCGAGGAGCTACCTGATCCGGGCCCGCCGCCGCTGCCCCCCGATGCCAAACTCGCGCTGATCTGGCGCCCCACTTGGGTGGCGGCGGGCGAACTCATCGGCGCCTACAAGGCGCGCATCCAGCGCATCGATACCGAGGGCGCCACCGCCATTGAGGGTGTGAAGGCCTATCCGCTTGCCAACGAAGCCGCCGCCAACACGCTGGACCGCTTCTGCATCGCCAACGCTGTCCGCGATTTCCATGCCAGCGAGCGGGTCGGGAACAATTCGACCGTGGTGATCCCCATTCACTGGTCCACCCTGGCCGCCGAGAACCGCATGGAGATCCTGGCGCCTTTTGCCAACCTGACCCAACAGGCACGCGGCAGCCGGGTGGTGATCGAGGTCTTCGGCGTGCCCGCCGACGTCAAGCCGATCATCCTGGGCACCGTCATACAGGGCGCCCACAATCTGTGCCGCCACGTCTGCCTGCGCACCCGCCTGTCCGACCCGCGCGCGGCCCTGGCCGCCGATTGCGGCGCCTCGATGATCGGCGTCGATTTGTCCGAACTGGCCAGCCCCGAGCGCACCGATGACGACACCCTGCTGGAAGCGCTCAACGCCTTCCTCGCCCAGGCAGGCAAGGCCCGCATGGGCGCCTATGTGTGGGGCGTGCGTCGCCGTAAGGTCATTGTCGGCGCCGTTCAGTCGGGCTTCGCCATGGTCAACGGCCCGGCCCTGATGAAGGACATCCCCAAGCCGGCGAAAACACTGCCCGCCCCCAAGGCGCGATTCGCCCTGCCCTAAGAGGACACATCCTTGCGCGCGCTGGCCGCCACCGCCGCCCTTATTGCCGTGGTCGTCGGCACCATCCTCCAGGCGGTGTGGCAATGGCATTGGGCGGGCGGACTGGCCGCCGTGGCGCTGGGCATCTACCTGCTGGCCGAGGGCTGGGCGGTCAAGCGCACCGGGCGGCGCATCCTGGCCACCTCCCTGGCGGCGGCGGCGGCGGCCCTCGCCTTCCATCCCCATCCGGCGGCGCTGCTGACCGAGGCCGGTGTGCAGGCCGGCGCCATCATCGGCCTGTTCACCGCGCTTTCCTTTCTGCGTGAAGCCGCAGAGACCTCGCCGCTGATCCAGCGCTGCGGCGAGATGATGGTGCGCCAGCCGCCGGGGCGCCGCTACGCCGTGCTGTCCACCGGCAGCCATCTTATCTCGCTGGTGCTGAATTTCGGCGTGCTGCCGCTGCTGGGCACCATGGTCAACAAAGGTAATACCGCCGAGGCCGCCGGGGGCGATGCCCGCATCGTCGCCATCCGCTCACAACGCATGCTGAGCGCCATCCTGCGCGGGTTCGCAACCATGACCGTGTGGTCGCCGCTATCGGTGTCGTTCGCCGTGGTGCAGAACGTTGTCCATGGTCTAGCGTGGTGGCCGCTATTGGGCCTACAGGCGGGACTGACCGCGCTGCTTATGGGCCTGGGCTGGGCGCTCGACCGCTTCGCCTTCCCGCGCGTGCCGGCCACGGACGGCGCCACCGACTGGACCCCGCTGCTGCGCCTCGCCGGCCTGGTCGGTTCGGTGGTGGTGGCATCGGTGGCAGCAGCCGAGCTGCTATCGGTGCGGCTGGTGGTCGGCGCCATGGTGGTGGTGCCGCCCGCCGGCCTGTTATGGCTGTGGGCCCAGCACCGCGCGCTGCGCCCGGCGCTCGGGCACCTGGCGGCGCGGCTGACGGTCACCATGCCGGGCTTCCGCGATGAAGTTGCGGTGATCGGCGGCGCCATGTTCCTGGGCACCGTCGTCGCCGCGTTCGTGCCGCCCGAGGAGACCGCGCGGCTGGTCGCCATGCTCCATCTGCCCCCAGCGTTGCTGCTGGTGCTGATCTCGTGGGCGGTCATGCTGCTCGCCCAGGTGGGCCTGAGCCAGATCATCACCGTCACCCTGCTGGGCAGCGCCCTGGCCGACCTGGAGCCCCTGGGCCTGCCGCCGCTGGCGGTCGCCAGCGGCCTGATGGGCGCCTGGGCGCTGTCCATCTGCTCGACCCCCGTGGGCGCGGCGATGCTGATCGTCGCCCGGATGGGCGGCGTCGAACTGCGAACCGTGGCCCGCGAGTGGAATGGCCGGTTCGTGATCATCGGCGCCCTGCTGCTGGCGACCTGGCAGGTGGCGTTGTTGGCTTTCCTTAACCGTTAGTATAGGATCATCCCAGACCAATCGCCGAGGAGATGGGGAAATGGGGGCCCCGGAACCAGAGAAGTCGGTGCATGACCGCCTGTCCAAGGCGCTCGATCATCTGGAAAAGCTGACCAACGCCACCACGCACGACGACCACGCCGCGCACGAGGAACCACGAACCGTTGAGGAAGCGGTGGGACGGCTGAAGGACAAGGTGCCGGGCGAGGGCTGAGGCCTACCCCGAACGCACCATCCGCTTTGGCGGGGACCACGCCCATTTATGGAGCATGGTCGCGCTGGTGCCCGCCCCTCCTCCATCCCCCCCGCCCGAGCCGAAGCTTTCGGCCCCGCCGCCGCCAGCCCGCATGGCCGCCAGCCGCGCGGTGATCGGACTGCTGGTGCTGGCGGTGGGGTATACGCTTTACTTTGCTTCCGAACTGATCATCCCCATCGTCCTGGCCATGCTGCTGGCCATGGTGCTGGCCCCGGTGGTGGGCTGGCTGCGGCGGCGGCATATGCCGCGTGCCGTCGCCGCCGGCATCGTGACAGCCATGGTGGTGATCGGCCTGGGCGTGGGCATCGAGATGCTGGCGGCACCCGCCGCCGAATGGCTGCACAAGGCCCCACAGAGCTTCCGCGAGCTGGAGCGCAAGCTGCGCCCGGTGCAGGAACCGGTGGCCCAGGTCAAGGAGGCCACCGAGCAGGTGGAGCGGCTGGCGGTGGGCAGCGACAAGACGCCCACGGTCAAGGTGAAGTCGTTCGATCTCGGCTCGATGTTCGTGGTCAGCGCCACCGTGCTGGTGGCCCAGATCGTCGTCGTGGTGTTCCTTCTATACTTCATGCTGGCGTCGGGCGACCGCATGATCAGAAGCCTGGCCCGCATCCCCCGGCGCAAGGAGCGCCGCCATTGCCTGATCCTGGTGGCACGCCGCGTCAAGCAGGACGTGGCCTCCTACCTGGGTATGATCACGCTGATCAATATCGGCCTGGGCGTGGCGGCGGGCCTGGCGATGTGGGCGTTGGGGATGCCCAACCCGGCGCTTTGGGGGGCGCTGACCGCTATTCTCAACTACATCCCCTATGCGGGTGCCATAACCACCCTGATCGTCGTCGCCATGGTCGGGCTGCTGAGTTTTGACGAGCTGTGGCGCGGGTTGCTGCCGCCGGCGGCCATCCTGCTTCTGCACATTCTGGAATCCGACCTGATTACGCCGACGGTGGTGGGCCGGCGGCTGACGCTTCCGCCCATGGTGGTTTTCCTGTCGCTCACCATCTGGACATGGATGTGGGGCGTGGCCGGAGCCATGTTGGCGGTTCCCCTGCTGGTGATCCTGAAGGTAGCGGCCGACCACACCGAGGCATTGGGGCCGCTATGCCCGTTCCTTGGTGGCACCGACCGCCGCAAGGTTTGAACCGGCGGGCGTCCCCCCTTACACTCCACGCAGCCATGGGTTGACCGGCGAAGGGAGATGCTTGCCATGAGGAATGCGGCCTTGATCGTCGGCGGCGTGATTGCCGTGCTGATCGTCCTGGCGGTGGCGATCCCCGCATTGATCGATTGGAGCCGCTACAAGGGCGAGATCACTGCCAAAGCCGAGGCAGCCATCGGGCGACGGGTCACCATCGGCGGCCCCATCTCGGTCCGCATCCTGCCCCGTCCAGCGGTTTCCGCCGAAGGCATCGCCGTGGCCAACCCGCCCGGCGCCGAAGGTAATTTCGCCGAGGCCGAGCGGCTGGGGCTACGGCTGGCCCTGCTGCCCTTGCTGACCGGCAAGGTGCAGGTAACCTCGCTTGAATTGGACAGACCGCAGGTGCGCCTTGCCCGACTGGCCGATGGCCGCGCATGCGGCCTTGGAAGCTCTCGATGACACCGTTCTGCATGGGCCTGCCTGGCGCGACGTAGTGCCATTGCAGG
>JAEZFE010000459.1 GCA_023437865.1 Pseudomonadota bacterium
TTGATGCCGAACAGCTTGCCCCAGAACCGGGTCATGTCGCGCCACACCTCGCGCCCGGTCATGACGTAGATGCTCTCCATGACGGCGAGCAGCCACGACAATCCGAGCGTCAGCGGCACGAACAAGAAGTGGTACAGCGCGGTCAGCGCGAATTGCAGCCGTGACAGCTCGACTACGCCCAGCTCGCTCATCGCTGGTCTCCCACCAGCGCGTCGCCCACGGCCTGGGCATCGGCGCGGGGGCGATCGTCGGGGCCGAACAGGAAGAGCGCCAGTGCCGCCAATGCCACCGCCTTGACGGCCAGGGTGACCGCGATCTCCACACCCAAGGAGCGACGGGGGAGCGACAGCGGCATGGGGCGACCTCCGGATGAGCCGAGAGGCGCCTATTGAACGGGGCGGCGGGTGTTCAGGAAAGCGTGCGGAAGAGGGGGCGGGCGGAGCGTCCGGGCTATGCGGATCGGACCATTACTCGCGGTTCAGGTGGTCCTTGATCTTGTGGTCCTCGGCGGCGACATGACGAAATAGCCAGCCGTGCAGGAAGGTCTCAATGGCATCGGGGCCGCTGTCGTTGCTTCCCTGCGCGATTTCCTCGCGGAATTCGCGGATTTCCTCCAGCAGCGCCTTATGCAGTTGACGGTGGACGGACAGGTCGGGCAGGCCGATGTTGCGCATGACGCGCTCTTCATGCTCGAAATGATCCGCGACCGCGTCGATCAAGCGGTCGACCCCGGCCACGGCCTGGAAGCGTGGCGCGCCGGCCCGCAGGTCGGCGAACAGGCCTTCGATGCATTGCGCCAGAGCTTCATGCTCGCGGTCCAGGGAAACCACGTCGACGCTCAGGCTTTGCTTCCAACCCATGGCGACAGCCATCCTTCAATAAAGCACGCACGTGTGTAATAAAGCTCCCCTGTGAAAGCAAGGAGGCAGCACGCCATGCGCAAGATCGGGATGATGATTGGTGCCATGGTCTCGATGGTTACGCTCGTATTGGACGCACGTGCCGCCGACGACTTCAAACTTGGCGCGTTCCTATCGCAGACTGGCACCTATACCTTCATGGGCGACCCTGAGAAAAAGGCGTTGGAACTGCTGGTCGAGCAGGCCAATGCCAAGGGGGGCGTGCTGGGCCGCCCGATCCGGCTGATCGCCTATGACGATGCCTCCGAGCCGGAAAAGGCCATGAGCGCGGCCAAGCGGCTGATCGACAACGATCAGGTCGATCTGATCATCGGCGGCTCGGGCACGCCGACCTCCTTGGCGGTGCTGCCGCTGATGGAACGGGCGCAGATGCCCTTCGTTTCCATGGGGGGCGGCATCGGCATCGTCGAGCCGGTGCGCAAATGGACGTTCAAGATCCCCCACAGCGACCGCATGGGCGCCGAGAAGGTGCTGGCCGACCTCAAGAAGCGCGGGCTGACCCGACTGGCGCTGCTGTCGGAGAATGTGGGCTTCGGCAAGTCGGGTCGCGATCAGGTGCTGAAGCTGGCGCCGGCCATGGGCATCCAGGTGGTGGTGGACGAGGTCTACGGCCCCAAGGACCCCGACGTCACGCCCCAGCTGACCAAGGTGCGCTCGAACCCGAACGTCGACGCCTTGTTCGTCTTCGGCACCGGGCAGGGCCCGGCGGTGGTGACCCGCAACATCCGCCAATTGGGCCTGACCATGCCGGTCTACCAATCCCACGGCGTGGTGTCGAAGGAGTTCCTGCGTCTGGTCAGGGGCGCCGCCGACGGCATGCGCCTGCCGGCCATGGCGCTGGCCGTGGCCGAGCAACTGCCCCAATCCGATCCGCAGAAGCCGGTGGCGCTGGCGTTCAAGACGGCGTTCGAGCAGCGCTGGAACCAGGAATGCACCATCTTCGCCGGCCATGCGGCGGACGCCTTCGCCATCGTCATGGGCGCCATTCAGCGCGCGGGCTCGACCGACAAGGCCAGGGTCAGGGACGAGATCGAGAAGACCAAGGGGTTTGTCGGCACTGGCGGCGTGTTCACCATGACCCCGACCGACCATCTGGGCCTGGATTTGGGCTCGTTCCACATGGTGGAGATCAGGAACGGCGATTGGGCGCTGGTGGACTGACCTTCGCCGGTAAAGAGAAACCCCGATGAGCGAACCTCATCGGGGTTTTTCTTAAGCGCGACCGCATCCGATCATCGGGATGTCAGTGCGCGCGCTCGATGCAGAAATCGATGACGTCGATCATCGACTGCTTCAGCGGGCAATCGGGGAAAATGCCGAGGGCGTCGCGGGCCACTTCGCCGTAATGGCGGGCGCGGGCGACGGTATCGGCCAGCGAACCGTGCTTTTCCATCAGGGCAATGGCGTGTTCCAGATCGCCGTCCTGCTGTTCCAGGCGCTCGACCGTGCGGCGCCAGAACTCGCGCTCCTCGTCGTCGCCGCGGCGGAAGGCCAGGATGATCGGCAGGGTGATCTTGCCCTCGCGGAAATCATCGCCGACGGTCTTGCCCAGCACCGCCTGCTTGGCCGAATAGTCGAGCACGTCGTCGATCAGCTGGAAGGCGATGCCCAGGTTGAGGCCGTAGGAATCCAGCGCCTCTTCCTCGACCTTGGGGCGGTCGGCCACCACCGCGCCGATGCGGCAGGCGGCGGCGAACAAGGCCGCGGTCTTGGAGCGGATGACTTCGAGGTAGGCGTCCTCGTTGGTCTCGGTGTCGTTGGCGGTGATCAGCTGCAGCACCTCGCCCTCGGCGATGACCGAGGAGGCGCGCGACAGGATCGCCAGCACCGACAGGCTGCCGTCTTCCACCATCAGCTCGAACGAGCGCGAGAACAGGAAGTCGCCGACCAGCACGCTGGGCTTATTGCCGAAC
>JAEZFE010000024.1 GCA_023437865.1 Pseudomonadota bacterium
TAGACCGAGGTGGCGAGATCCATGTCGAGGAAGGCGGCCTTGTTCACCGCGGCGATGACCTGGGCCAGCTTCTCGGGCTTCTTGCGGTAAGTTTCGCCAGCCAGCGCAAGTACCTTGTTCAGCACGAAGCAATAGCCGGCGGTGTACCAGCGCGGCTCCAGGCCGATGCGTTGGTGAACCTTGCCGATCTCGGTGACATTGGCGAAGTAATTATCATCGAACTTGCCGGCGAACACGCTGTCCAGCCAGTGCTTCTTCTGCATGGCGCGGGCATGGTCCATGCGCGCGGGCGAGCCAAATTTCGCGGCCGTATGGGGCTGGTTGCGGACGTGCCGGTAGAATTCCTCGAGCAGGGCATCGACCTTGGGCGACAGGACGTCGCGAAATTCCCGCAGGGTCCGGCAGGTCTCGTCGTCGATCTGCAGGAAGGCCAAACGTCCGCTACGGTCCAAATCCATTTTGCCTGCCCCAACTAAGGTATGAAACCTACTCACTATGGATAGGATGGGAAGGCTGCACAACCGGATTTTTAGAGAGATTCCGGTTTTGGTCTCGCTTGGTGCCTAAGCTAAAGTATAGGTGCCGTGGATGCCTGAGGCCTGGCGTGGGGCGTGATGCGCCGATTGGCGGGGGCGCACCCATCCGTGGATAAATCGTTGCAACAGGCCTGTATCACCGCGTGCGACTATGCTATAGACACCCGTTCCGGCGGGCCGGCCCCCCAGGTTTCCTTGGAAGTCGAGGGGTTGCGCACCTGCTCATGCGGGCGTGGTGGAACTGGTAGACACACTGGATTTAGGTTCCAGCGGCGCAAGCCATGGGGGTTCAAATCCCTTCGCCCGCACCAGTACGCCCAGGCGCGCGCCCGGCCGCCGGTATTCTTCAACGAATTGATTCGATTGGCGAAAGACTGATGCAGGTAACCGAGACCAATGCTGACGGCCTGAAGCGCGAGTTCAAGGTCGTCGTCCCCGCGGACAAGCTTGAGCAGCGCACTCAGGACCGTCTGGCCGAGATCGCCCGCGAGGTGAAGCTGCCTGGCTTCCGGCCCGGCAAGGTGCCGATGAAGATCGTGCGCCAGAAGTATGGTGCGTCCATCATGGGCGAAGTGTTGGAGCAGGCCGTCAACGACGGCACCGGCGCCGCCATCGCCGAGAAGGGCCTCAAGCCCGCCCTGCAGCCGAAGGTCGAGATCACCTCGTATGCCGAGGGCAAGGATCTTGAGTTCACCGTCGCGGTCGAGGTTCTGCCCGAAATCACCGCCATGGACTTCGCCACCATCACCCTCGAGCGCGAGAAGGCCTCGGTGCCGGATGCCGAGGTTGACGAGACCCTGGGTCGCATCGCCGAGCGCTATGAGGGCTCCGAGGCGGTCAGCCGCGAGTCCAAGTCGGGCGACGTCGTGGTCATCGACTTCGTCGGCAAGAAGGACGGCGTGGCGTTCGACGGCGGCACGGCCGAGGCCTACTCGCTCAAGCTCGGCTCGGGCACCTTCATCCCCGGCTTCGAGGACCAACTGGTCGGCAAGAAGGCCGACGACAAGGTCGAGGTCCAGGTGACCTTCCCCGAGGGCTATGGCAACGAAGACCTGGCCGGCAAGCCCGCCACCTTCGACGTCACCGTCAAGGAAGTGCGCGAGCCCACGCCCGCCGTGCTCGACGACGAGCTGGCCAAGAAGCTGGGCATGGACTCGCTCGACGCTCTCAAGCAGGCCATCCGCGACGAGGTCACCCGCGAGCTCGACGGCCTGGCCCGCACCAAGCTCAAGCGCAAGCTGCTCGACGTGCTGGCCGACAACCACGACTTCCAGGTTCCGGAAGGCATGGTCGAGCAGGAGTTCGAGCACATCTGGAAGCAGGTGAGCCAGGACCGCGAGCAGGGCCGCGTCGATCCCTCCGACGAGGGCAAGGACGAGGACACCCTGAAGGCCGAGTACCGCAAGCTGGCCGAGCGCCGCGTGCGCCTGGGTCTGCTGCTGGCTGACGTCGGCCAGAAGAACACCGTCCAGATCACCCAGGACGACCTGAACAAGGCCCTGATCGAGGAAGCCCGCCGCTACCCCGGCCAGGAGCACATGGTGTTCCAGTACTACAAGAACAATCCGGACGCGCTGAACTCGCTGCGCGCGCCGCTGTTCGAGGACAAGGTCATCGACTTCATCCTGGAACTGGCCAAGGTCACCGACACTGAAGTGTCGGCCGAGGACCTGCGCAAGGACCCGGATCAGGCCGGCGAGGGCAATGCCGAAGAGGCCAAGCCCAAGAAGAAAGCCGCCGCCAAGAAGAAGGCCGATCAGGCCGAGTAAGTGAGGTCGGACTGGCGGCCACCCTGGCCGCCAGTCCAGCCTTTCCCCTGCCGAAGCGCCGCCCGCCACCCCTATCTTGAGCAGGGGTCCCGCCTTGGGCCGGTGACGTTTCTGAATTTCGTGTTTGCCACGGATTTCAAAAACGCCACATTAGGTGGCAGATTTGACGAGAAGGACGGACCATGCGAGAGAGAGATCCTATCGACCTCTACATGAATACCCTCGTGCCGATGGTGGTCGAGCAGACCAACCGGGGCGAGCGCGCCTATGACATTTACTCGCGCCTGCTCAAGGAGCGGATCATCTTCCTGACCGGCCAGGTCTACGACGAGGTCGCCAGCCTGATCTGCGCCCAGATGCTGTTCCTGGAATCGGAAAACCCGAACAAGGACATCGCCTTCTACATCAACTCGCCGGGCGGCGTGGTGACGTCGGGTCTGTCCATCTACGACACCATGCAGTACATCCGTCCGTCGGTGTCCACCGTGTGCCTGGGCCAGGCGGCCTCCATGGGCTCGCTGCTGCTGACCGCCGGCGCCAAGGGCAAGCGCTTTGCCCTGCCGAATGCGCGGGTGATGGTGCACCAGCCGTCGGGCGGCTTCCAGGGTCAGGCGACCGACATCGAGATTCACGCCCGCGAGATTCTTGCGCTCCGTGCCCGCCTCAACAATATGTACGTCGAGCACACCGGCCAGCCGCTCGAGGTGATCGAGCAGGCCATGGAGCGCGACAAGTTCATGAGCGCCGTGGATGCCAAGGAATTCGGCCTGATCGACGAGGTGGTGAGCACTCGTCCGGTCGTCGGAGGCGACGAAGCCTCCGGGGCTTAACGGAAAGGGGGCGGGCGGGGCCGCGTCGTCGCGGCTCTCCGGTCTCGCAGGCCGTGCCACCGCCCGGCCTGCGCCCAGCGCTTGATGCGTCGGGCCGGTTTTCCCCCTCTCGCGCGCGGTCGCGCGGGGCATTTTTCATTGTCTGCCACGCGATGCTGTGGCTAACATGATTCTCAAGAACCCGGCCGCTTTACCAATGGAGTACCGATGACCAAGTCCACAAGCGGCGATTCCAAGAACACTCTCTACTGCTCGTTCTGCGGAAAGAGCCAGCATGAGGTGCGCAAGCTGATCGCCGGGCCGACCGTGTTCATCTGTGATGAGTGCGTCGAGCTGTGCATGGACATCATCCGCGAAGAGCACAAGACCCACCTGGTCCGCTCGCGTGACGGTGTGCCCACCCCTAAGGACATCCGCGCCGTTCTCGATGATTACGTCATCGGTCAGGACCACGCGAAGAAAGTTCTGTCGGTGGCGGTGCACAACCATTACAAGCGGCTCCAGCACGGCGGCAAGGCCAACGACATCGAGATTGCCAAGTCCAACATTCTGCTGATCGGCCCGACCGGTTGCGGCAAGACCCTGTTGGCCCAGACCCTGGCCCGCATCCTCGACGTGCCGTTCACCATGGCCGACGCCACCACGCTGACCGAGGCCGGTTACGTGGGCGAGGATGTGGAGAACATCATCCTCAAGCTGCTGCAGGCCGCTGAGTACAATGTCGAGCGCGCCCAGCGCGGCATCGTCTACATCGACGAGGTCGACAAGATCAGCCGCAAGTCCGACAACCCGTCGATCACCCGCGACGTGTCGGGCGAGGGCGTGCAGCAGGCCCTGCTCAAGATCATGGAAGGCACGGTGGCCTCGGTTCCGCCCCAGGGCGGCCGCAAGCATCCCCAGCAGGAATTCCTGCAGGTGGACACCACCAATATCCTGTTCATCTGCGGCGGCGCCTTCGCCGGCCTGGAAAAGCTGATCGGCTCGCGCGGCAAGAACAATTCCATCGGCTTCGGCGCCGAGGTGCGTGGCCCCGACGAACGCCGTACCGGGCAAATCCTGCGTGAGGTCGAGCCCGAGGATCTGCTGAAGTTCGGCCTGATCCCGGAATTCGTCGGCCGCCTGCCGGTGATTGCCACGCTGGACGATCTGGATGTCGACGCCCTGGTCGAGATCCTGTCCAAGCCCAAGAACGCCCTGGTTAAGCAATACCAGCGGCTGTTCGAAATGGAAGACATTCGCTTGGCGTTCCAGGACGACGCGCTGAAGGCCATCTCCGAGAAGGCCATCCAGCGCAAGACCGGTGCCCGCGGCCTGCGCTCCATCATGGAAGGCATCCTGCTCGACACCATGTTCGAGTTGCCCAGCCTGGATGGGGTCGAGGAAGTCGTGGTCAACAAGGAGGTGGTGGAGGGCCGCTCGCAGCCGCTCTACATCTACTCCGAACGCCGCGAGGACGTAGGCACCAGCGCCTGAGTGGGTCTGCCCCGTCCGGGGCAGACCGCCTTTGGCGCAAAGGTGGATAGGCCGTCTAGGGTAGGGCGGTCAGGTGGATATTCCCTTGACGGGGAAGGGGGACCACCTACGTATAGGTAATGTTAGAAAAGACGGCTGCCCCCCGTCGGGGCGGCCGCATACCCTAAGAGGTAGCATGGTCGATATTCCGAGCGGCGACGTCTTCCCCGTTCTCCCGTTGCGAGACATCGTCGTCTTCCCGCACATGATCGTCCCGCTGTTCGTCGGCCGCGAAAAATCGGTCCGCGCGCTCGAAGACGTGATGCGCGAGGACAAGCAGATCCTGCTGGTGGCCCAGAAGAACGCCGCCCAGGACGATCCCACGACCGAAGACATCTATTCCGTCGGCACCGTCTCCACGGTGCTGCAGCTGCTCAAGCTGCCCGACGGCACCGTCAAGGTGCTGGTCGAGGGCGGCCGCCGCGCCCGCATCACCGGCTTCACCGATAATCCGTCCTTCTTCCAGGCGGTCGCCGAGGTGATGGACGAGCGCGAGGGCGAGAGCCAGGAACTGGAGGCGCTGTCGCGCTCGGTAGTCAGCCAGTTCGAGCAGTACATCAAGCTCAACAAGAAGATCCCGCCCGAGGTGCTGGTCTCGGTCAACCAGATCGAGGACCCCGCCAAGCTGGCCGATACGGTCGCTTCGCATCTCAGCCTGAAAATCGCCGAGAAGCAGGAGCTGCTCGAGATCGCCACCATCGCCGAACGCCTGGAGCGCGTCTATTCCTATATGGAAGGCGAGATCGGCGTCCTGCAGGTCGAGAAGAAGATCCGCAACCGCGTCAAGCGGCAGATGGAGAAGACCCAACGCGAGTACTATCTGAATGAGCAGCTCAAGGCCATTCAGAAGGAGCTGGGGGAGACCGAGGACGGAAAGGACGAGACCGCCGAACTGGAGGAGCGCATCAAGAAGACGCGCTTGTCCAAGGAGGCCCAGGAGAAGTGCATGGCGGAGCTGAAGAAGCTCAAGTCCATGAGCCCCATGTCGGCCGAGGCCACCGTGGTGCGCAACTATCTCGACTGGATGCTGACCATTCCGTGGAAGAAGCGCTCCAAGATCAAGAAGGACGTGAAGCTGGCCGAGAAGATCCTCGACGCCGAGCATTACGGCCTGGAGAAGGTCAAGGAACGCATCATCGAGTATCTGGCGGTGCAGACCCGTACCGACAAGGTGCGCGGCCCCATCCTCTGCCTGGTTGGCCCGCCTGGTGTCGGCAAGACCTCGCTCGGCAAGTCGATGGCCAAGGCCACCGGCCGCAACTTCGTGCGCATCTCGCTTGGCGGAGTGCGGGACGAGGCTGAGATCCGCGGCCACCGCCGCACCTATATCGGCTCCATGCCTGGCAAGGTCATCCAGGGCATGAAGAAGGCCAAGTCATCCAACCCGCTGTTCCTGCTCGATGAGATCGACAAGCTGGGCGCCGATTGGCGCGGCGACCCGTCCTCGGCGTTGCTGGAGGTGCTGGACGCCGACCATTACGGTCTGGAGAAGGTCAAGGAGCGCATCCTCGAG
>JAEZFE010000069.1 GCA_023437865.1 Pseudomonadota bacterium
CCAATAAAAAACCGCCGCATCCCCGGGGATGCGGCGGTTTTTTATTGGACGGGAGCGGCGAGTGGCGGCAACGGAGCCAGCCACGTGCTGGACGAGCCGCACTGGAAGGCGGCCACGTTGGGGGTCAGCACGCCACAGCGCAGGGGTACCCAACTCTGGCCGATCAGGCCGGCGACGCCGAGGCCCGATTTGGAGCACTGTCGTTCGGCGATGGCGCGAACGTCCTCGGGGGTCGAACTGACGCTGGAATAGCAGACATAGCTGGCAGGCCCTTGCGCAGTGTCGGGGACCAGCGGGCGGGGCGTGGTGGAGCATCCGGCCAGCGCGAGCAGGGCGGCGGAGATGGCAAGTCGGCGCATCGGAAACTCCCCTCGGATCGTGCAGCAACAACAGGCCTAACGCCGTTGCCGCCGCTTGGCAAGGGTCACTTGCCAGCCAGCCGGCGGAAGGTGGCCGGTGCGCCGGCCACGAAGGTGTCCACCAGCGAGGCCACTGCCGCGTCCACGTCCACGACGATTTCCGGCTGATAGACCCAGCGGCGCAGGCCCACATAGCCCACCGCGCCATGCAGGCCGGCGGCGGCTTCGATCTCGGCCTCGGTCAGCGGGGCATCGGGGTCAAGTCCCGCTTCGGCGCGGACCTCGCGGGTCAGCGGCAGGAACAGGTGCTCGCGCAGGAAGGCCAGGTAGCGGTTGGCCATCTCGTGGCTCTTCAGGCCGGCGAACATAAACAATCTCACCCGTTCGAAGCTGAAATTCACCCGCGTGTAGTTGCGGTACAGCTCGTGCAGGCGGTCGACCAGCGGACGCGAGCGGTCGGTCAGCACCTCTTCCCAATCCGCATGCCAGCCGCCCTCGAATACTTCTTGGTAAACCCGCTCGATCAGGGCTTCCTTGTCGGGGAAATAGCGGTAGAGCAACGGCTGGGTCACCCCCAGGCGCTGGGCCAGTGCGCGCGTCTGGCCCTCGAAGCCGGTCTCGGCGAAGAAACGGATCGCCTCGTCCACGATCAGCCGTTCACGCTCCTTGCGGGGAAGGCGGCGGCGGAGCTGGGCGGGGTCCAATTCTACGGTCACGGACATGCTCTGTTGTTGTGCAGGGAGGGGCAAAGGCCCATTGGCTGGGCATGATTACCATGCATGGCCTAAGGATTTCTAGGTGTGAAGATTTCATACTCTTGGTGGAGAGGTGGGGGATGGGCATGCTGGCCGGATTGTTGTTGGCCGCCGTGGTGGTGATTTGGGGTGCCAACTGGCCCATCCTCAAACTGGGGCTGTCCCATGTGCCGCCGCTGTGGTTCGCGGTGTTGCGCATGGTTCTCGGGGTGCTGTCCTTCGCCGCGGTGCTGGTGCCGCTGGGGCGGTTCCGGCTGCCGGCGCGGCAGGACTGGCCGGTGGTATGGTCGGTGTCGCTGCTGCAGATGGCGGCGTTCAGCGCACTGATCAACGTGGCGCTGACGTCGGTGCCGGCGGGGCGCTCGGCCATCCTCGCCTATACCACACCACTCTGGGTGACCCCGGGCGCGGTGCTGTTCCTCGGCGAAAAACTGACCCGCCCGCGGATGGCCGGTCTGTTCATGGGGCTGGCCGGCGTGGCGGTGCTGTTCAACCCGCTGTCCTTCGACTGGTCCAACCCGGCCTCGGTGTGGGGCAATCTGATGCTGATGGCCTCCGCCCTGGTGTGGGCGGCGGCTATCCTGCATGTGCGTGGGCACCGGTGGGCTGGTTCACCGCTGGATCTTGCGCCCTGGCAGATGCTGGCGGCCATCCCGCCGCTGGCGCTGCTGGCCTGGCTGGTCGAGGGCCCGCCCCACGCCGATATGAGCCCCACCTTCCTGTGGGTGGCGGCCTATAATGGCCCGCTCGCCACCGCCTTTGCCTTCTGGGCCGCCATCACGGTGACCCGCATGCTGCCGGCCATCACCGTGTCGCTGGCTTTTCTCTGCGTGCCGGTGGCTGGCTTGGTGCTCTCCACCCTGGTTCTGGGCGAGGGGATGAGCAGCGCCAATCTACTGGGATTGGCGCTGATCGTCGGCGGTGTGGCGGTGGTGGCGGTGGGGGATGCGCGGCGGAGGTAGCCTAAACCACCTTCCACGGCGGCTCGGTTCCGGCAAACACCGCCTTCAGGTTGGCGATGCAATCGGCGCCCATGCGGTCGCGGGTTTCGACCGTCGATGTGCCGATATGCGGCAGCAGGGTGGCGTTGGAGAGTTCCAGGTAGCGCTTGTCGAAATTGGGTTCGCCCGCGAAGACGTCGAGGCCGGCGGCGGCGATATGGCCCGAAGCCAGCGCCTCGATCAGGGCGTCGTCCTCCACCAGGTCGCCGCGCGCGGTGTTGACCAGCACCGCGCCGCGCGGCAGCCAGGACAGGCTTTGCCGGTTGATCAAATGGCGGGTCTCCGGCGTGGCGGGGGCGTGCAGGGTGACAATGTGGCTGGCCCGAAACAGCCCTTCCAGCGTGTCATGATAGGTCGCGCCGGCCTCCTGCTCGGCGGGCAGGCGGCGGCGCTGGTGGTAGGCGATGCGCATGCCGAAGGGGCGTGCGCGTTCGGCAACGGCACGACCGATGCGGCCCATGCCGACGATGCCCAGCACCTTGGCTTCCGGATCGGTGCCCAGCCCCTTCCATGCCGTCCACGCGCCCCAGCGGCCGGCGCGCAGCTCGGCTTCGTATTGGGTGGCGCGGCGGCACGCCATGAGCAAGAGGGTGAGCGCCAGATCGGCAGTGGCTTCGGTGGTGGCGTCGGGCGTGTAGGTGACCGTAATGCCGCGCGCCTTGGCCGCTTCGATATCGATGTGGTTGAAGCCCACCGAGTAGGTGGCGATCACCCGCACGCTGGCCGGCAGCGCCGCGATAATCTCGGCGGGCAGGCGGTCGGTCAGCGTCACCAGCAGGCCATCGGCCTGATGCGCGGCCGCGCGGGCGGCCAGATCCGCTGGCTCCAGCACGTGGTCTTCCGGATTGAACAGTGGCTCGAACGAGTCGGCGATGGCCTCCTCCACGCGGGGCGGCAGGCGGCGGGCGACGACGAGGCGGGGCTTGGTCATGGCGGGCTCGATCCAAATGGTAGGACCAGTAGGTTAGCGTTCCTCAGGCCTATGACAAGCGGTTCGTTCGCTTGCCCTTTGACCGGACTTCCAAGCGGTTCCTGGGGCTGCCATCTCAGCCCCAGGAGGGTACTCATGCGGAAGCAAGCGTTTGCGGCATTGGCATTGCTGGCTTTGGCGGCGCCGGCCCGGGCTGAGGAGCAAGCCGCCGAGGAGCAAGCCGAAGTGTTGCCGAGGACGCGGCTGTTCGATCCGCTTCTAGCCGATCCACGCTGGCCCCACTTCTCGGCGGCGGTGCAGGACTACGGCGGCGATGCGGGCGTGGGAACGGCGGGGGCGGTCTCGTTGGGCAATGGCTTCTCATTGTACCAAGCGCCGGGTCTTGGTGGCACTTGGGGCGTCGGTGTGCAGGCGGCGGTCTTCGCCCTGTTTGACCTGGAGGCCGAGTCCATGGACCTGATCAACGCCGATTACTGGCTGGGCATCCCATTCACCTGGCGTTCGGGGCCATGGTCGGCAATGGCGCGCGTGTTTCATCAAAGCTCGCATTTGGGCGATGAATACCTGCTGCGCAGCCAGACAAACCGCCGCTCGCGAGTGAACTTGTCCTACGAGGCGGTGGATCTAAGGGTATCGCGTGAGTTTCTCGACAAGGTGGTGCGGGTCTATGCCGGAGGCGGGTATATCTTCGACAAGGAGCCGTCCGACCTCGACCCTGGTTTCGCCCAATGGGGTGTCGAACTGCGCGGGCCTTGGCGCTTTGCCAATGAACGGCTGCGGCCCATTGCGGCGGTGGATTTCCAAAGCACAGAGGAAACCGGCTGGGATGTAGATGTGTCCACCCGTGCCGGTGTTGAACTGACCAGCACGGTGGACCGCGACTACACCCTTCAGTTCACGCTGGAATACTACCGGGGGCGCAACCCCAACGGCCAGTTCTACACCGACGCAGCCGAATTCTACGGCTTCGGGGTGCACGCCTATTTCTGAGCCGGTATCCGTTCCTCATGGGCGATCTGGCGTAATTGGGCGCGGAACTCCGGGGTGTCCTGATGGCCGTGCACCTGGACGGCGTGCTGGACGGCGGCCTCGATCAGTTCGCTTTCGCTATCGGCGGACAGCGCCACCGAGCATTTGGACTCGGGAAATTCCCGGCAATCGATGATTTTGCGGGCCATGGCGCACTCCTGGGGAAAAGGTTGGGCGTTGCCCCCACCTGGGAGCTTCGCCGCCTTCCAGCAATGGCCCGCCCTAAATCAGACGCCGCTACCGCTTGTTTCGTCGTCGCGCTTCGGCGGGATCAGCAGCACGCGGTCGATGCGGCGGGCGTCCATGTCCACGACCTCGAACTGCCAGCCCTCCCAATGGAAGTGCTCGCCGATCTGCGGCAGGTGGGCCAATTGGGACAGCACGAACCCGGCCAGGGTGTGAAAGTCGCCTTCCTCGCCCATACCGGACAGGCCGGTCAGCGATTCCACCTCTTCGATGGCGACCATGCCGTCGACCAGCCAGGAGCCGTCCTCGCGCTTGACCGCCGAGGATTCCTCGCCGCCGCCCTCGGAGGGAAGCTCGCCGGCGATGGCCTCCAGGATGTCGGTCATGGTGACGATACCCTCGAACCCGCCATATTCGTCCAGAACCACCGCCATGGGCGCGCCGGTCTGGCGGAACAGCTCAATGACGCGCGGTGCGCGGGTGCCCTCGTGGATCACCGGGGCGGGGGTCACCAACGATAAGGGATCGAATTTTTCGCCCGCCAGCAGGCGCTCAAGGATACGGCGGGTGTCGAGCACGCCGATAATGTCGTCGAGCGAACCGCGCGCCACCGGGAAGCGGGAATGGGGGGCCTCGGCCATCTGGCGGCGCCATTGCTGCACTGGCTCGTTGGCGTCCAGCCACACCACGTCGGGGCGCGGGGTCATGATGGAGCCCACCGGGCGGTCGGCAAAGCGCATGACCCGGTCCATCATTTCCTTCTCGACCGGCTCGATGACGCCGGCCAGCGCGCCTTCGGCGATGAAGGCGCGCACTTCCTCCTCGGTCACCGACTTGGTGTCGTGCGGGCGCTGGCCCAGCAAGGTCAGCAGCGAAT
>JAEZFE010000074.1 GCA_023437865.1 Pseudomonadota bacterium
CCCGCCGCGGCGCTGGCCGCTTTCGATGCCGACTTGGGGACACGGCGGAAACGCAGCAGGATCCGGGTTCCGCTATGGGTCGGGTCGCGCTCGACACTGGCGTCCAGTTTGGCCGCCATCGCGCTCACGATGCGTTGTCCCATTCCGGTCGAGCGCGGGTCGGTCTTGACGTTGAGGCCGACGCCGTCATCGGCGATCGAGACGACGATATCGTCGTCCTCGGACTTGAGATCGATGTGAATGGGACCGGCGCCATCGGGATAGGCGTACTTCACGGCGTTCATCACCAGCTCGTTGACGATGATGCCGATCGCCACCGCGCGGTCCGGGTCGATCTCGATCGCCTCGGCCTTGAGCGTCAGCCGCGACATCTTGTTGCCCTCGGCCGAACGCCTGAGGTCCTCCAGCAGGGCTTCGAGATACTGGTTCAGCAACACGCTCTTGAGGTCGTGCGAGGTGTAGAGCCGGCGATGCACTTGGGCTACCGCAGCGACACGGCCCATCGCGTTGGTCAGCGCCGCCTTGACGTCGTCCTGGGCAGCCGAACTGGCCTGCAGGTGCAGCAGCGAGGCGATGATCTGCAGCGAGTTGCCGACGCGGTGGTTGACTTCGCGCAGCAGCACTTCGCGCTCCGCCGCGAGTGCCGCATAGCGGTCACGCGAGGCGTGCACCTCGGCTTCGGCCTCGTCACGTGCGCGCTGAAGCTCGGCCTGCCGCAGCGCGCCGTTGACGGCAACTTGCAGCAGCGGAATGAAATCGCCCTGGGTGTCCTTGACCAGATAGTCGGCGGCGCCGGCCTTCAACGCGGTGACGGCGATCGCCGAATCCTGCGAGGCGGTGACGAACACGACCGGCGGCGCGTTCGGGACCGCCATGATCCGTTCCAGCGTCTCCAGCCCGTCGAGTCCCGGCATGTACTGGTCGAGCGCCACGACATCGATGCCGCCCTGCGCCAGTCGTGTGAGTCCCTGCTCGCCGCCCGCCGCATGGACGACCTTGAAGCCGGCCCGCGTCAGGCCGCGGTCGACCAGCCGGGCCAGAGCCGCGTCGTCATCGATGTACAGGAGGGTCGGCGTCGCTTTGGTCATGTGGCGGCTGGCGGTACCTGAATGACGGAAAAGAACAGGCCGAGCTGGCGAATGGCGTTGGCGAAACTCTCGTAGTTCACCGGCTTGGTGATGTAGACGTTGCAGCCGAGTTCGTAGCAGCGCTTGATCTCGTGGGAATCGTCGGTCGTGGTCAGCACCACCACCGGCGTCGCCTTCAGGTGCGTGTTTTCTTTTACCCGCTTGAGAATGTCGATGCCCGAAGTATCGGGCAGGTTGAGGTCGAGCAGGATGAGCAGCGCATTGCCCTTGTGAACGAGGCCCGTTCCATCCTTGCCAAACAGATAGTCCAGGGCTGCTGTACCGTTGGTGAACGGTATTATCTCATTGTTGACACCGGATCGACGGATATTCCGCTCGATCAGGCGTGCATGGCCCTCATCGTCCTCGATCATGATGATGGTGACTGGATTACTCATTTCCGTGTGTTCCGGTTACTGGATGGCCAGTTGATGGGCAGCGTGATCGTGAACGTGCTGCCCTGGTTAAGTTCCGAGGCGACCGACATGGTTCCCCCAAGCCGCCGTACCAAAGCGCGGACGTGGGCGAGGCCGATGCCTTGCCCCGGCTTGTCCTGGGTCCCGGCGCGACGAAACAGATCGAAGATCCGCTGATGGTCCTTCGGATCGATGCCGCGGCCATTGTCGGAAACCTCGAAGATCGCAAAGCCGAGCTTGGTACGCCCGCGCACCGAGATCTCGCCGGGAACCCCGGTTTTGAGATATTTCAGCGCGTTGTCAATCAGGTTTCCGAAAATCTGCTCGAGCGCCAGACGGTCGCTGACGATGTTCGGCAGGGGAGCGACCTGGATCCGGGCCTCCGCCTCGGAAGCCTGGTGCGCCATGGTTGTGACGACGGCCTCGATCAGCTCTTTGGTGTCGATCTGCACCGGGTCGAACTCGCGCCGTCCTTCGCGCGTGAGGTTGAGGATCGCCGATATCAGCCGGTCCATCTTGGCGATCGACGACTTGATGAACCCGAGCGCTTCGGTGAAGTCTTCCGAAAGCTGCTTGTCCGGCCCTTCGAGCACCGGCTCGGCGGTATCGGTGGCGTTTTCCGGCGATTGGGGCGCGGTGGATTGGGTACGGGCAAGCGTTGCGATCCGCCGGAAAATATCCCCGCGCAGTTCCTCCAGCTCGCTGGTGAAGCCCATGATATTCACCAGCGGCGAACGCAGGTCGTGGCTGACGATATAGGCGAAGCGCTGGATCTCGTCATTGGCGCGGGTCAGCGCCTCGGTACGCTGCACCACGCGGTCCTCCAGCGACAGGTTCAGCTCTTCCACCTCGCGGCGGGCCTGCACCGCCTGCAGGATGGAGCGATAAACCAGCAGCATCGCCACGATGCCGAACAGGATCACCGCCAGGCCGCCGATGGTGGTCACCCATTGCAGCACGAAGGCGTTGCGGTTCAGTTGCGCCATGTTGGCGGCAATGACGTTCTCGGCGCTGGCGATCAGGTCGCGCAGGATGCCGCGCGCCTCGTCCATCAGCGTGATGCCGCGGTCGCTTCGCACGATCGCCAGCGCATCCTCGCGCCGGCCGGCCTGCGCCAGCGTGATGGTCTGGGACAGTTCCGCCAGCTTTTCGCGCGACAGCGCCTGCAGGCGCGCCAGCAGCGGCGTCACGGCGGGATTTTCCGCCCGCAGCCCGTCCAGCGTGTCCAGGTGCTGCTGCAGCTGCGGCAGGGCCGCCTGGTACGGACCCAGATAGCGTTCGCTCTGCGTCAGGATGTAGCCGCGCTGCGCGGTCTCGGCATTGAGCAGCGTCTCCAGCGTCATCGAGGCGGCGGTGCGCAGCCGCCGCGAGGCGACGACCTCCTCGCCCAGATGTGCGGTGCTGTTCGCCAGCCAGATGGCGGTGCCGATGATCCCCAGAAGGATCAGCGTGCCGGCGCCCATCAGCAGGACGACGCTGCGGGAAAACTGGGCTGTCTTGAAAGGCATGGGGCCGGATGGGCGGGGGCTTCCCCGCCCGTGTACCCGGTTTGCCGCGCCCGGGCTACTGCTCGAAATTGAACTGCACGTTCAGGCACCGGCGCGCTGTTGCGCAGGCCCGCATGGACGGTGCGTTCCCGCACTTAGGGAATTTGCCTCAGGTGCTGGCCGAAGATGCTCTGGCCCGGCGTCTGACACCGCTTCATTTTCTCCCGCGCCGCCTTATAACGACGCGCTGGCACGGAGGCACACATGACCATCACCGATATCCAGGCAAAAGCCGCAAGCGATCTGCTCTATCGCCACTGGCAGGAGCAGACGCGCCTCGATGCGCTGCCCGCCGACATGCGGCCTGCCACCCGCGCCGAAGGCTATGGCGTCCAGGCCTGCATCATGGACCACACCACCCAGCCCTTGTTCGGCTGGAAGATTGCCGCCACCAGCACCGCGGGCCAGGCCCATATCAATGTCGATGGGCCGCTGGCCGGGCGTCTGCTGGCCGAGCGCGTGATTGCGGATGGCGGCGATTGTCCCCTGGGCAACAACCTGATGCGCGTGGCCGAGATGGAGTTCGCCTTCCGCATGGGCCGCGACCTGCCGCCCAGCGCCGTGCCCTACACGCAGGACGCCGTGCTGGCGGCCGTCGCCACGCTGCATCCCGCCATCGAGATCCCCGACTCCCGCTTCCACGATTTCACCGTCGTCGGCGCGGCCCAGCTCATCGCCGACAATGCCTGCGCCCATCGCTTCGTGCTGGGTCCGGCAACCACCCATGACTGGCGCGGCCTCGACCTGGCCGCCCATGCCGTGCGCGCGCTGATCGGCGGCGCGGTGGCGGGCGAGGGGACCGGGGCCAATGTGCTGGGCGATCCGCGCATCGCCCTGACCTGGCTGGTCAATGAATTGTCGGCCCATGGCCTGACCTTGAAGGCGGGCGAGGTGGTGACCACGGGAACCTGCGTCAAGCCGGTGGATATCACCGGCGGCTGCGATATCCGTGGCGATTTCGGCATCCTGGGCCAGGTTTCGCTGCGCATCGTCTGAAACAGGGCGCGGATTTTTGCTGCCCGCCCCGCCGGTCATGGCTATGATCCGTGCAAACGATAAGGGGCGTGCGTGCGTCCGCCCTCCAGGAGCAGGATATGCAGGGTCTGGTCAGGACTTTGGCGCTGACGGCAGTCGGGGTCGGGTCGCTGCTTTATTTCCATCATGCCGCCGCCCAGCCGGGGGCACAGGCTGCGCCCGCCCCGCTGCCCCTGGCCCAGGCC
>JAEZFE010000091.1 GCA_023437865.1 Pseudomonadota bacterium
TGCCACGGTCGCCCGCATGATGGAACGCGCGGAGTCCGACGACGATGATGAAGACGTTTCCGAGCCGGGAAAGGGGACGGCCAAGGACGATAGCATCACCGCCGGTGCCGTGATCATCGACGGTTCGCCGTTCTGGCCGGGGACTTAGAACGCCCCCAGCCGGCAGGCGTACACGCTGCCGTCAGATCAGAAAGGCCTTCACCAAGGCCATCTGTTCGGTCGTATTGAGCATGGGGGCATGGCCGCAGCCGGGCACGGTGACCAATTGCGCCAGGGGGCCGCGCAAGGTCATGGCCAGGGCGGTCTCGGGCATCAGCAGGTCCGATGTTTCGCCCCGCAGCAGGAATGTGGGACAGGCGATGCGGTCGTAAAGCTCCCACATGTCGAAGCGCTCGGTCGCCTGGGCAAACACCGTCATCACCGCCGGATCATAATGAGACGAGATGCGGCCATTGTCGCGCCGGCGCAGGGAATGCTCGGCCATGGCACGCCATTCCGCATCGGTGAGCTTGCCAAACGGCGCGTAGGCAAGGCGTAAAAACGCCTCGAACTGCGCCACGGACGCGTATTCCGGCACCATGGTGACATAGGCCTTGATGCGGTCCACCGCCTCCTGGTTCAGTTCGGGACCCACGTCGTTGATGACCAGGCGTCCGATACGCGGCGCCGTTTCCTTGGTGCTGGCCAGCGCCATGCCGATGATGCCGCCCATGGAGGTGCCGACCCAGCGGGCCTGCTCCACCCCCAGCCGGTCCATCAGCTCCATGGCGTGGGCGCAATAAGCCGGGATGGTGTAGTCCTGGTCGGGCTGGGCCGACCAGCTGGACAGGCCGCGCCCGATGGTGTCGGGGCAGATCACGCGGAACAGCGGCGCCAGATGGGCGGCCAGTTGGTCGAAGTCGCGGCCGACGCGCGCCAGACCGTGCCACATGATGATGGCCGGTGCCTCGCGGTCGCCCCATTCGGTGACGTGCATCTCATGACCGGCGATGGGGAGGTAGAGCGAACGCGGCACTGGCTGCATGGCGGAGCGGGCCTTTCCGTAAGAGAAGGACCTGAGTATATCTGAGCTAACGAATTCGCCTAAGGAAAGGACGCCATGCTAGCCCTTCGCGACCCCAAGCTGCTGCGCACCCAGGCCTATGTGGACGGAAGCTGGATCGGCGCGGAAAGCGGCGCATCCTTCGCCGTGACCAATCCCGCCGATGGCGAGTTGATCGTCAACGTGGCCTCGGTCGGTGCCGCCGAAACCCGGCGCGCCATCGAGGCGGCCAATAATTCCCTGCCCGCCTGGCGCGCCAAGACCGCCAAGGAACGTGGGGCGCTGCTGCGCAAGTGGTACGAGCTGATCCTGGCGGCCAGCGACGATCTGGCGATAATCATGACCGCTGAGCAGGGCAAGCCGCTGGCCGAGGCCAAGGGCGAGGTGGTCTACGGCGCCGCGTTCCTGGAATGGTACGCCGAGGAAGCCAAGCGGGTGTACGGCGACGTCATCCCGGAGAACGCGCCGGGCCGCCGCATCCTGGCCACCAAGGAGCCCATCGGCGTCGTCGCCGCGATCACGCCTTGGAACTTTCCCAACGCCATGATCACGCGCAAATGCGCCCCGGCCCTGGCCGCCGGCTGCACCGTGGTGGTCAAGCCGGGCGAAGACACCCCGCTATCGGCGCTGGCCCTGGCCGAACTGGCCGAGCGTGCCGGCATTCCGGCAGGCGTGTTCAATGTGCTGCCCACCGCGGATTACGTGGCCGTGGGCGGCGAGCTCACCGCCAATCCCATCGTGCGCAAGCTCAGCTTCACCGGCTCGACCGAGGTCGGCAAGCTTCTGATGAAGCAATGCGCCGACACCATGAAGAAGGTCAGCTTCGAACTCGGTGGCAATGCCCCCTTCATCGTGTTCGACGACGCCGATCTGGACGCGGCGGTGGCGGGCGCGCTGGCCTCCAAGTACCGCAATACCGGCCAGACCTGCGTGTGCGCCAACCGCATCCTGGTTCAGGCCGGCGTCTATGACGCTTTCGCGGCGAAGCTGGCCGAGGCGGTCAAGAAACTGACGGTCGGCCCCGGCCTCAAGGGCGAAACCCAGCAGGGCCCGCTGATCAACGCCCAGGCGGTGGAGAAGGTCGAACGCCACGTCGCCGACGCCCTGGAGAAAGGCGCCAAGGTCTTGCTGGGCGGCAAGCGCCATGCTTTGGGCGGCACCTTCTTCGAGCCGACCATCCTGACCAACGTCACCGCGGACATGCTGTGTGCGCGCGAGGAGACGTTCGGCCCGGTGGCCCCGTTGTTCAAGTTCACCACCGAGGCAGAGGCCGTGCGCATGGCCAACGACACCGAGTTCGGCTTGGCCGCCTATTTCTACACCCGCGATGTGGGCCGCTGCTTCCGCGTCTCGGCGGCGTTGGAATACGGCATCGTCGGCGTCAACGAAGGCATCATCTCCACCGAAGTGGCTCCGTTCGGCGGCATGAAGGAATCCGGTATCGGCCGCGAAGGTTCGAAGTATGGTATCGAGGAGTTCCTTGAGATCAAATATGTATGCATGGGCGGGCTTTCGTAAGGCGATTACCTTAGATACCCTTGCCATAGGGCCAATCAACCATCTGGCGAGAGATTTAAAATCTCTGTAAAGTCCCGCTCCAGGTTCAGGCGAAGAGGGGGGACTTTGCCTTGGAGTGGGTCTCGGGACTGACGTCCGATGTGTTGTGGGCCGAGGATATCCCCTCGGTCCAAGTGGCGTTCCGGCGCCATGCCGCTCAGGCGGGGGTGGATTACTTCCTTTACGGCAATTCCCGGCCCGGCCTGGATCAGCCCTATATCGACACCACCTATCCAGCGGAGTGGTGCGCCCGTTACTTCGCCCAGCGCTATCAGTATATCGATCCGGTGGTGCTGGAAGCGCAGCGCAGTCCCCTGCCCTTCGCCTGGCGCTTTCTGACCAACCGTACGCCCGGTCCGACGCCCGAGCAGCAGCGCCTGTTCGACGAAGCCGCCGGGCACGGCATCCGTGACGGCTACACCATTCCCTTCCACACCGCCGAGGGCAGCATCGCGATGATGTCCTATGCCTTCCGCTCGCTCGACGACATGCGCGAAGTACTGGCCGATCAGGCCCGGCTGAAGCTGATGGCGGTTTACTACCACAATGCGGTCGAGCGCCTGCTTGACATCCAGACCCCGGAAGACGATTTGTCGCCCATGGAGCGTCAATGCCTGACGGGCGTGGCCCTGGGTCATTCGCTGTGGGAGATCTCCGGACGCATCCACCGGCCCGAACCCGACGTCGCCGGGGCGCTGCGCTCGGCCCGTGAAAAGCTGGGCACCGCCACCACGGCGCATGCCATCGCCAAAGCAATCACCCTGGGTCTGATCGCGCCGTAATAATCCCCACCTTACCCGCGACGGCGGTGCGAGTACGCGACTAAGGCCCCTGTAGGTGGGCCATCCGGCGGAGTGTGGGGTTAAAAGCCGGCCTTCCGTATAATTGCGCACACCCCCGGTTTCTCCGACTTTAGTCTGAGAAGGGGGATACCAATGGAGAGTATTGCCGACCTGTCCGATCAGCAGGCGTGGCGCATGATCAATCATCTGCGCCAGAACCATCGCCTTGCGTCCACCTGCACGCCGGCGGGCATTCTGTTGGAGCACCCAACCGCGGGCAGCCTGAGCCTGGCATTGTGGGATGCCCGCGCGGATTTGCACCGGCTGCTCGGCTGGTTGCGAGCGGCGGGCCTGGACTCGTCGGTCGACATCCAGACCAAGTGACATTGCCCACGCCGAGGCAACCGTCCGTTGGCCGCGAGCAAGCAAGCGACGGATTCAAACCCTTAGGAAAGGGCGGCCCCCGTTGCCTCGCCTTTTGCATTTGGGAATACTTCTGGTAGCATAGGCACAGGTCACGGGTAGGAGGGGGATCCACCATGTCTGAGGGCGTCGATCTCGCGTCGCTCAAGATTCTGGTCATCGACGACCAGGAATTTGTCCGCACTATTGTCAAGAAGATGCTGTCCCAGCTGGGTGTCGGCACCGTGCTCGAAGCCCATGACGGCAATTCCGGCGTCGAGGCCGTCACGCGCGAGGCGCCCGATCTGGTGATTTGCGACATCCAGATGCGCCCCGTCGACGGCTTTGGCTTTGTTAAACAATTGCGCTCGATACCGGCGGTATCGCGCACCCCAGTCATCATGCTGACCGCCCACACCGACGCCACCACCGTGTCCCGCGCCAAGGAACTCGACATCGGCGCCTTCCTGGCCAAGCCGGTGCTGCCGCCCGCGCTCAAGGACAAGATCGTCAAGGTGCTGAGCCGCGAAGCGGCGATCTGAGAAATTGGCAAGGGCTATTCCTCAAGGGGTAGCCCACGCGCTTTTCACCGAACCGTCACCCCGCCGCAGCCGCCACGATGCTAGGGTCGCGGCATGGACGATCTCATCCTCGACGATATGCTGCTGTCGGCCTACCGCTTGTCATGGGCCCCGCCGCCCCGCCGGGAACATCCGGCGCGCCGCCTCGCCCGGCTGGTCAGCCGCACCCTGTCGCCCGAGCGGCTGGAAGGCTGGCCGGTGGCGCTTTCCCATCCCGACCGATCTTGATGACCGGGATGGGTTGATTCCGAAATCGGCCTACCCACAGTCTCCCAACCGATCGGACACAAGATCGAGCCTGGGAGCCAACGTCATGCTGACTTTGCAAGACTGTCTCGACATGTGCGATCTCACCCCAGAGATCGTCGATGCCATCGCCGAGCATGAACGCCTGCCGGCCATTCTGGCGGCTGAGCTGGGCAATTGCCTGGCCTGCTCGAATGGCGGACTGGCCGTCATTCACCAATTCATCCTGGAGGACATGGCCGAAGCCAGGGTGCGCGGCGACCGCAGCCATCTGGCCCAGTTGCAGCACACGCTGTCACGGTTCCGCCACGCCCATCCAGGAATGCCCGCCGTGTCCTAGCCAGAGCCCGGCGGCTGATTTAACCTGCGGTGTCGTTTCGAGCCGCAGCCGCGAGAGCCATGCCCCATTCCCAAGCCGACATCCCGGCCCAAGCCGACATCCTGGCCCTGCTGGCCTCTCCCGCCACCCATGGCGGCGTAAAGCCTCGGCGGATCGAGACCCACATCTCGACCATCTTCCTGGCTGGCGCCGAGGCCTGGAAGCTTAAGAAGGCGGTGCGACTGCCGTTCCTGGATTTCACCGCCCCCGAGGCCCGCCGCCAGGCCTGCGAGGCGGAACTCGCCATCAACACGCTGGCGGCGCCACACCTGTATCTGGGCTTGGTGCCGGTTACCCGCAGCGCGGACGGCGCCCTCGCCCTTGGCGGCACTGGCGAGCCGGTGGATTGGCTGGTGCACATGCGGCGTTTCGACCAATCCACCCTGTTCACCCGGCTGGTCAAAGCCGGCAAGGTGGATCGCCACCGCATGAACGCGCTGACCGAGGCGGTGTGGGCGTTTCACCGGAACGCGCCCCGGCGGCCCGATCGGGGCGGCGTGGCCGGGCTGACCTGGACCATCGACACCAACGCCGCTTCGATGGACGGCAGCATCCTTGACCCGACCAAGGCCCGCCGACTGGCCGAGCAGTCCCGCGACTGGCTCGCCCGTGTAGGGCCGGTACTGGAGGCGCGGCGCGGGCGCGGCCTAGTGCGCCAATGCCATGGCGATCTGCATTGCGGCAACATCTGC
Source organism: Pseudomonadota bacterium (assembly GCA_023437865.1). Taxonomy (GTDB): domain Bacteria; phylum Pseudomonadota; class Alphaproteobacteria; order Rhodospirillales; family Magnetospirillaceae; genus Magnetospirillum. The sequence continues at coordinate 5,682 of JAEZFE010000091.1, forward strand.
CTGTTCGAGGGCCAGCCGACCCTGTTCGACGCCATCGAATTCTCGGAAAACATCGCCTGCATCGACATATTCTACGACCTCGCCTTCCTGCTGATGGACCTGGACCATCGCGGCGCCCGCGGCCTCGCCGGCTATGCGCTGAACCACTACCTGGACCTGTCGGGCGATTACGAGGGCGCCGGCCTGCTGCCGCTGTTCCTGTCGCTGCGCGCGGGCGTACGCGCCCATGTCAGTGCCACCACGGCCACCAGCGCCACGGGCGCCGAACGCGGCAAGCTGGAAGCCGCCGCCCATGCCTACCTCGATGCCGCCCTGGCCTATCTGGCGCCGCCCCCACCCCGCCTGCTGGCGGTAGGCGGCCTGTCGGGCAGCGGCAAGTCGCGCATGGGCCGCGAACTGGCGCCGCTCTTGGGAGCGCCAGCAGCGGCGGTTGTGCGCACCGATTCCCTGCGCAAGCAAATGATGGGCGTCGGCCTGTTGGAGAAGCTGGGGCCGGAAGGCTATACGCCCGAAATCACCGAGCGGACGTATCAGGCCCTCTATGACACCTGCGCCACCCTACTGAAGGCCGGCCATTCCGCCGTGGCCGACGCCGTGTTCGCCAAGCCCGAGCAACGGGACGCCATCGAGCGTGTGGCCCGCGAAGCCGGCGTGCCGTTCCAGGGCTTGTGGCTGGAAACCCCGCCCAAGCTGTCGGCCCAGCGCATCCAGGAGCGCAAGGCCAACGTCTCCGATGCCACCGTGGCGGTGTTGGCGACGCAGCTGACCTATGATTTGGGCATCATTAACTGGCCGCACGTCAGAACCGGCGGTTCCAAACGCAAGGCCCTTTCCGACGGAAAGGCCGCGCTGGGGTTATGAGTGGTATCCGCCTGGCGCGGATTAACAATGGGTGCGCCGCGGCGCATAATCTTGGGGAATAACGGGAGGACGACCATGACCGACTTCAAAACCATCCTGGTCCCCGTGGCCGACAAATCCTGCGCCGCCGCGCCGTTGGAGGCCGCCTTCCGCCTTGCCGCCCTGTCCGGCGGACATGTGATCGGCCTGCACGTGCGCAACGACCCCACCTCGGCGGTGCCGCTGGTGGGTGAGGGCATGTCGGGCGCCATGGTCGAGGAAATGATGAACGTGGCCGAGCGCCAAGCGGCCGAGCGTGCCGCAGCCTGCCGCGCTGTATTCGATCAGTTGGTCACCAGCCACGGCTTCACCATCGCCAACGCCCCCTCGCCCGGCCCCACCGCCCAATGGGAGGACGTCACCGGGCGCGAGGAGGAAGTGGTTGCCTGGCGGGGCCGGCTGTCCGACGTGGTAGTCATGGGCCGCCCCGAGGACGGAGCCGAACTGCCGTCACTGATGACGCTGAATGCCGCCCTGATGGAAAGCGGCAAGCCACTGCTGCTCGCCCCGCCCCAGGCACCGGCCTCCATCGGCAAGTCGGTCGCGGTGGCGTGGAACGGCAGCGCCGAGGCCGGCCGCGCCGTGGCCTTCGCCCTGCCCTTGATGAAGCAGGCTGAGAGCGTGACCATTCTGTCCATTGCCGAGGACGACCGCACCGTCGCCGCCCCCGCCGGAGAGTTGGCCGCCTTCCTGGCCTGGCACGGCATCACCGCCCAGTGCCGCGTGATCCATTCCGGTCCGCAGGCGGGCGCCGTGCTGCTGGAGCAATGCGCCACCGCCGGTGCCGACCTGCTGGTCATGGGCGCCTATACCCACTCGCGCCTGCGTCAGCTGATCCTGGGCGGCGTCACCCGCCACATCCTGCACCACGCCAACCTGGCCTGCCTGCTCTGACATTG
>JAEZFE010000160.1 GCA_023437865.1 Pseudomonadota bacterium
TCGGGTGCGACCAGCCGCGAATTGCCGGCCACCAGACCGGCGATGTACACGGCGATGTAGCCGGACCCACCCACCAACCCAGTGGCGGCGAACACCATCAGCGCCAGCGACAGCCCGGCAATGGGCAACAGGCCGCGCTCGATGCCCAGCCGGTTCACCGCCTGCACGATCACATAGCCTCCGGCCAAGCCGGCGACGGCGCCGATGCCGAATTCGCTGGCCAGGTGCATGAGAACGTAGAGCCCGAAATCGCCGGGGCTGCCGGGTTCGATCAGGTAGCGGATCAGCACCAGGGTCAGGAAGATGGCCATGGGGTCGTTGGACCCCGACTCCATTTCCAGGATCGAGCGCACGCGGTCACGCACATGGATGCCGCCCACCCGCAGCAGGAAAAACACCGCCGCCGCGTCGGTCGAGGCGACGATGGAGCCCAGCAGCAGCCCTTCGATCCAGCCGATCCCCAGCAGGTAATGGGCCGGCGCCGCCACGATGGCGGCGGTCAGCACCACGCCGATGGTGGCCAGCGCCAGCGATGGCGCCGCGGCCATGCGCACGCTTTTCAGCGAGGTGTGGAACCCGGAATCGAACAGCACGACGGCGAGCGCCACGCTGCCCACCATATAAGCGGTGCCGGCATCGTTGAAGGTGATGCCGCCGATGCCACCCTCGCCGGCCAACAGGCCGACGCCCAGGAATACCAGCAGTAGGGGCGCGCCGATGCGGAACGACAGCAGGCTGGAGAAAATGCTGAGGGTCACCAGGCCCGCCAGCACCAGCACCGCCACGTTCATGCTTTCGATCACGGCCGCCGGCCTCCCCTGCGTATCGTCCATCGGGTGTAAAAGGCGTGGCCGGGTATGTCCAGGCCCGAAGGCGGAAATATCGGCATTGCGTACGCATTTATACTATGTTCCTGCGGATTAAGGTGCCACCGCACGCTTCCGAGCGCACCCAAGCTACGAGGCCCCGACGACCGTGCACAGCATCTTCAACGATGCACTGATCTTCCTGGCTATCGCCGTGGTGGTCTCGCCGCTGTGCCACCGCCTGCGGGTGAGCCCGGTCTTGGGCTATCTGGTCGCCGGCAGCGTGGCCGGGCCGTGGGGATTGGAGCTCGTCGCCCAAAACGACGGTTCGCGCGGGCTGGCCGAATTGGGCATCGTCTTCCTGCTGTTCATGATCGGTCTCGAGCTGTCATGGGAGCGCCTGCGCGTCATCCGCCATCTGATCTTCGGTCTGGGCTCGGCCCAGGTGCTGGTGACCGGCGCGGTCGGGGCCGCTGTCCTGCTGGCCGTTGGCTTCCCGCCCAACGGCGCGCTGGTGGTGGGCTTGGCGCTGGCATTCTCCTCGACCGCCTTCGTGCTGCAAATCCTGTCCGAGCGCGGCGAACTCAGTTCGCAGGTCGGCCGCGTGGCGGTGGCGGTGCTGATCCTTCAGGATTTGGCGGTGGTGCCGCTGTTGGTGATGATCCCGCAGTTGGGGGGCGACGGCTTGTCCGTAGTCGGCGCCATGGGCTTGGCGCTGGTCAAGGCGCTGGCCGCCATGGCCGTGATTTTCCTGGTGGCGCGGCTGGCCCTGCGCCCGGTGTTCCATCTGGTTGCCGACACCCGCTCGCCCGATGTGTTCGTCGCTGCGGCTCTGTTCATCGTGGTGGGCACCAGCTACGCCACCGAGAGCATGGGGCTGTCGCAATCGCTGGGCGCCTTCCTCGCCGGCGTCATGCTCGCCAGTACCGAGTACCGTCATCAGGTCGAAGCCGATTTGCAGCCGGTGCGCGGGTTGCTGATGGGCCTGTTCTTCCTGACCGTGGGCATGACCATCAATCCCGGCGTGCTGCTGGCCAACCTGCCCCAGGTGGTGGTGCTGGTCGGCATGCTGCTGGCCGCCAAGGCGCTGATCCTGACCGGGCTGGCGCTGGCCTTCCGCTTCACTCTGGCGTCGTCGCTGCATCTGGGCCTGATCCTGGCGCAAGGCGGTGAATTCGCCTTCGTGGTCATGGCGCGGGCCAACCAGAGCAATCTGATCGACCCGCATGCGGCCTCGCTGCTGACCTCGGTGGTGGCGGTCAGCATGGCGTTGACCCCGCTGCTGGCCATGGCCGGCGACTGGGTGGCGCGCCACCGCCATCTCAGCGATGCGGCCAGCGTTGCCCTCAAGGGAGAGGGCAACGACCTCAAGGACCATGTGATCCTCATCGGCTTCGGCCGTGTTGGCCAGACCCTTGGTGCGATCCTGGAGGAACAGGGCATCCCCTATATCGCCATCGACCGCGACCCCCGGCTGGTGGCCCATTTGCGCGAACACCGCGAGGCCCCGGTGTTCTTCGGGGACATTCGCAAGCTCGAGGTGCTCAGGCAGGTCGGCGCCGCCCGGGCGCGGGCGGTGGTGCTGACCATCGACAGCGGCTCGGGCCGTGAAAAGCTGGTGCCGCGCCTTCGCAAGCAATTTCCCCGTCTGCATATTCTGGTGCGTGCCCGTGACCGGCGTCAGGCCAGGGGGCTGGAGAGCCTGGGCGCCACTGCGGTGGTGCCTGAGACCTTGGAGGGCAGCTTGCAATTGGCAGCGCAAACGCTGCGTCACCTGGGCACGCCCACGGACG
>JAEZFE010000171.1 GCA_023437865.1 Pseudomonadota bacterium
ATCCGGGGCCGGGGCGGGGAGCGCGGGCGAGCCAGGTTTCCAGCTCTTTCACGTGCTCGGCTTCTTCGTCGGCAAAATGGCGGGCGAGGGCGCGGATGTCCGGGTCTGAGGCGTTGGTCGCCATGTCGCTGTAATACTCCCAGCCGCGCCGTTCGTTGGCCAGGGCGAATTGCAGCGCGTGGAACGGCGTCATCAGGTAATTGGGGCCGGAGAAATCGCTGACCTCAGGTGGTTCAGGGGCATTCCAGCGGTATTCCCAGCTTTTCAGCCGGGGCAGCGGCTGGAATGGCTCGGCGCGCGTCACCACCGAGGCGGCGTGGCGGCGTGAATAGTCGCTCATGCGGGCGAAGAGCTCGGCGACCTCGGGGTTGTTGTGGACCGACATCAGGTCGGCCAGTTCCTCGTATCGCTCGCCCGCCTCGGTCTCCAGGGCGACGGAATGGGCCAGGAACAGCGCGACCTTCGTGCTCATGGCGGAAGCCTCCTCTCGGATGGGGCTGCCCACATTATGCGCCCAAGGCGACGCGCTCGACCAGATATGACCTTGGGCTAGGCAGATGCGCGGCCCGCGGCGTAAACTGGGGCCTCTCTTCCGGAGGACCCATTGGAACACTTGGAATTATTCGAGCGTTTGGGCTTGGCATTGGCCATCGGCCTGCTGATGGGCCTTGAGCGCGGCTGGCAGGCCCGCGACGTGCCCGAAGGTGGCCGCGTCGCCGGCATCCGTACCTTCGCGCTGATTGGCCTGTTGGGCGGCATCGGCGGCTGGTTCGGACAGGTTATGGGGCCGCTGGCACTGGCCGCGTCCTTTCTAGCGCTGGGCGCTGTGGTGGTGGCGTCGCATGTCATGCGGGCCCGCACTGGCGCACACGACGTCGGCGTGACTACCGAGGTGGCCGAGCTGACCGCCTTCGCGCTGGGCGCGCTCGCTGCGCTGGGCCAGGGCGAGGCGGCGGCGGCGGGCGGCGTGGTGGCGACGGCGCTGCTGGGCGCCAAGGAGACCCTGCACGGCTGGATCCGGCGTATCGAAGTGCTGGAGCTGCGCGCGGCCATCAAGCTGCTGGCCATCTCGGTGGTGCTGCTGCCGCTATTGCCGAACCAAGGATACGGGCCGGAGGGGGCGCTCAATCCCTATAAGCTGTGGCTTCTGGTGGTGATGGTGGCAGCCATCTCGTTCATCGGCTATTTCGCCATCAAGATCGCCGGGCCGCGCATCGGCAGCCTGCTCACCGGTGTGTTCGGCGGCCTCGCCTCGTCCACCGCGCTGACGGTGTCGTTCGCCCGCATGGGCCGCCAGAGCCCTGGCATGCAGCCGCTGTTGGCCGCCGGCATCGCGGTGGCGAACGCCACCATGTACGCCCGCCTGTGGCTGATCGTGTTCGTGCTCAATCAGCCCATGGGGCTGGGGCTGGCCCTGCCGCTTGGACTGATGACGGCTGCCGGCCTGCTTGCCACCTGGCTGCTGTGGCGGGCCCGCTCGGAAGAGGGCAAGCCCGGTGCCACCGTTCTTTCGAATCCGTTCGAATTGGGTATGGCCATTAAGTTCGCAGCCTTGCTGGCCGCCGTCATCGTCGCGTCGAAGCTGCTGCAAAGCTGGGGCGGTTCGGCCGGCCTGTACCTGCTGGCTGCCATTGCCGGTCTCGCCGATGTGGATGCGGTTGCGCTGTCCATGTCGCAGATGGGAGGCAAATCGGTGCTGGTCAGCGTGGCTGCGACCTCGGTGATCATCGCCGCCTTCGTCAATACGGGGGTCAAGGTGGCGCTGGTGGCGGGTTTGTGTGGCGGCCTGATGGCGCGGCGCATCGCGCTCGCCCAGGGCGGTGTTATTGCAATTGGCGCCGCCGGTCTGGCGCTGCGCTGGTTTGGAGTGTAGGCATGATTTCCGAGGGACATTCCCCGCTTGAGGCGGGCGTGATGGGCTATTTCCGCGATCCCGACTGGCGCAGCATTGTCGGGGTGTTCGCTGCCGCGCCGGTGGACGAGCATTGGCGGGCCCAGACCGTGCTGACTTTGCCGGTATTCCTGGCCCTAATCATGGACGCCGCGCCCGATGCCGCCCCGGCCCTGGTGGACGCCGTGCGAGGGGGCGAGGCGGTCAAGGTCGAGGTGGTGGCCCAGGCCCTGAACTATTCCCACCATGCTGACCGCCGCCGCCTGATGGAACGCTTGGTGGGGGAGAAAGCCGCAGCCTCCATGGACGAGGTCGGCGCGGACTTCAAGCAATTGGTGCCCAGCCACCCGGTTCACGTGGACATGCTGTGGGCCGCTTTTTTCGCCACTGGCGACGCCGAATATCTGGCCCGCATCGCCGGGATGCTGGCCGGCTGGATGCCCCAGTCCCAGCTTCAGCCCCTGCTGGCTGTGGCCGCCAAGGATGCTGCCGCTGCCGCCAAGGCCATGCCGGCGGTGTTGGCGGAGGCCGCGCTCCTCAGTCTGGCCGCCAACGTGCGCGACATCGAGCCGGTGCGTGACGCCCTGGTTGCCCATGCGCTCAAGCAGGATGGCATTGGCTCTGCGCTGGCGGCACGGATCGTCGCGGGGGTTTAGGGAGGGGCGGGCCCTCCCCGAGAGGAGAGGGCTTTCCATCTTTGTGCGCCAAGCCTAGGAGCGCTTGCCCGGTCCATGCGCGCGGTCTTGCCCAGCGAGCACTCGATTGTGGCCCGGGGCGACGATGTTCACAGTCGTCGACATGACGGTAATCCTGCGAAGAAGCGTCAGTTCGCCCATATGCCGTCGGCCACCACCTTGCCGGTCTCGGACTGATTGGGCAAGAGCCGCTGGCCTGTCGGCATGATCGTGGTGGTAAAATCGTCGATTATGGTCCCTTCGCCAAGTTATCTATCGATAGTTCTAAGAAGGCCCGATCGGGCGGCCAATGGCGGCGTTACATTACTAGTATAGGGGTGGGGAACACCCTCAAAGCGCTTGCAAGGCAAGGCTTGCAGGATTACCGTCAGGCCGCAGACTCCCGGGGGAAAGGAACCTGCTAAAGTGGAGTTTCTTCAGAATTTCTTAAAGAAGATCCTCGCCATCGTGTTCTCGGGCATGACGATGGCGGAAATTTTCGATCTTCTCATGCCGACCCGGCAATCGGCTTTCGTTCAGCGCCGCCGATCGTTGCTGATCCTCTCGCGCGTGCGCATGGTTGCGGCGACCTTCGCCGTGTTGACTCCCCTTTGGATCCCGGTCGATCTGTACATCTTCGAGACGGCGCTGGGCATGTACCTGGCCGCGCTGCGCGTGCTCGCCTCCATCGCCTTCGTGCTGCTGTGCCTATCCTATCGTGGTGCCGACAGCGTGACGGTGGCGCGCTGGGGGCTGGTGTGGCTGCTGGCCATCCCGACCGTGTTCTTCCTCATCAGCCATCCGCTGCTGGCGCAATTCGCCATCACCGATCCGGCCCAGCAGGTGATCGCTGCGGGCTATGCTTTTCTGCCCTTCGTGATGGTGGCTGGCCTGTCGGTGTTCCCCATTACCTTCTTCGAGGGCGTGGCGCTGTCCACCCCGCTGCTGGTGGCCTATCTGCTGACCGGCGTGCTGGGCTACCAATTGCTGCCCTTCGCTTCGCATCTGGGCGCCCAGTGGCTGCTGCTGCTGCTGGCCACGGTGGCGACGCTGTCGGGCATGAGCCAGTTGCACTTCATGAGCCAACTGGTGGACCAGTCCTCGCATGACGGCCTGACCCGCGCTTATAACCGACGCGTTGGTGAGGAGATGGTGATTCAGCAATTCATGGCTGCCAACCGCGCCAATGCCTCGTTGGCCCTGGCCTTCGTCGACCTCGATAATTTTAAATCGATCAACGACCGTTATGGCCATGAGGAGGGAGATAACACCCTGCGCGCCGCCTCGACGGCGCTGCGCCGCGTTCTGCGCCGGGGCGACATCCTGATCCGCTGGGGCGGCGAGGAATTCCTGGCTGTCATGCCCAATACCGACCCCGAGGGCGCCCGCATCGCCACCGCTCGGCTGCGCGAAGCTGGTTTAGGTCTGCGCCCCGACGGCAAGCCGGTGACCGCCTCCATCGGCATCGCTGAGCGTGTCGCCGACCAATGCGAATCGTGGAACGAATTGGTGGAACGCGCTGACCAGCGCATGTACATCGCCAAGCAATCCGGCAAGGATCGCGTCATCAGCATCGGCGACCAGCTCATCGCCAAGGGTGAACCGGAGGCGGTTGCCTAAGGGGCTTGATGCTGATGAGTTGAGTGGAAGCAAGGCGGCCCTGGTGGCCGCCTTTTTCTTACCCCGCCTTCAGTGTGAAGAAGAACGTGGCCCCCTGGTCGGGCGTCGAATCGATCCAGATGCGGCCGCCGTGGCGCTCGACGATTTTTTTGCAGATGGCGAGGCCGATGCCGGTGCCATCGTAGCGGCCGCGGCCGTGGAGGCGCTGGAAGATGCGGAAGATGCGTTCGAAATATTGCGGCGCGATGCCGATGCCGTTGTCCGACACCCAGCAGATGATTTCGCCGCCCTGGCGGCGGGCGCCGACGCGCACCACCGGATGGCGGTCGGGGTGGTGGTATTTGAGGGCGTTGCCGATCAGGTTCAGGTAAAGCCGGGTGATCTCCTCCTCGTTGGCCATGACCAATGGCAGGTCATCGCTCACCTCGATCCTGGCCGAGGACTCATCGATCGCGACGCCCAGGCCCTTGATTGCCAAATCGATGGTCTGGCCAAGCAACAGTGGCGTCAACGGGCGGTCGATGCGGCCGACGCGGGAATATTCGAGCAGGTCCAGGATCAGGCGGTCCATGCGTACCGCGCCCTCGCGCGCAAAGCCGATGAACTCGCGGCCTTCGTCATCCAACTTGTCGGCGTAGCGGCGCTCCAGCATGGTCACGAAGCTGTTGACCATGCGCAGGGGCTCGCGCAAATCGTGCGAGGCGACGTAGGCGAATTGCTCCAGCTCGGCGTTCGACGCCTCCAGCCGCGCCGTCTTCTCGGCCAGCGCCGCCTCGGCCCCCTTGCGGTCGCTGATGTCGCGCACGAAGGCGCAGACGAAATCGCCGCCGGCAAAGGCGACGTAATTGACCGACACCTCGACCGGAAAATCTTCGCCGTCATGGGTTCGGTGCGCCGATTCGAAACGCCAATAGCGCTTGCGCTTCAGCCGTCGCAGGTGGCCGTGCCAATTGCGGGTGGTGAAGTGGCGGTCGACCTCCGAGATAGGCTTGCCGACCAGGTCGTCATGATCGTAGCCCAGGCGGATGGCGGCAGCCTGGTTGGCATAGAGGACATGGGCGTCGGCATCCAACCAGAACACCATGTCGGCGGCATGGTCGAGGGCGAATTGGGAAAAGCGCAGCCGCTTCTCGCTGTCCTTCAGCGCGCGGGCATGCGCCTCCTCGCGGCGGGTCTGGCGTGCCAGCAGGGTGACCGCAGCGCTCAGCACGACGGCGGCGGCGACGGCGCCCAAAACCAGCCGCGCGGCATTCTCGCGCCACGCCGCCAGCAGAACGTCTTCCTTGAGCGAGACGTTGATGGTCAGCGGAAACAGGCTCAGCTTGTTATAGGCCAGGATGCGATAGGCGCCGTCCATGGGGCTGGGACCCCAGCCCAGGCCGTGGGCGGGGGCTTCGGGCTTGAAGATGGCCAGGTGGCTGAATTTTTTGCCGATGGCCAATGTGTTTGCCGGCGAACGCGCCAGCAACGTGCCGTCGCTGCGGAACATGGCGAAGGCGCCGCCCTCAGCCGGCAGCACGCGGGAATAGAATTGCTGAAAATAATCGGGGTCGACCGCCGCCACTATGATGCCCTGAAACGAGCCGTCGGCGCCCGATAGCCGGCGGCTGACCGGGATGAAGGGCGAGCCGTCGGCGGGGGAGGGGCGAGGCGTGCCGATAAAGAGTGCCGGCGAGGGCGACGCCCGGTGATGCAGGAACTCCTCGCGCTCGGCGTATTCGAGCTTGGCCGGCGGGTGCATCATGGCGCCGTTGACCAAGTGGCCCTCGCGATCCACCACGGCCAGGCCGATGATCTGGGGCGTGCCGGCGATACGGGCGCGCAGCACATGGTGGAACTCGGCGCTCTGGTCCCATAGCGGCACGCCGCCATGCATGACCGACACGGCGGTGGCATCCACCACCAGCTGGACGGAGTGGAAGGCGCGCTCGGTCTGATGGGCCAAGGCCAGCGACAGCGCGCGCAGGTTCCGCTCGGCAGACTCCACCGTGCTGGTACGCTGGCGCCAGATCTCGTAGCCGGTCATGCCAATGACGACGGCGATGGCGAGGCAGCCTAGGGTGATCACCGCCCGGCTGGTGGTCGGCTTTAGAATGCGCGCCAGAAATTTCACCCCAGATCCCCACCCGGGAAAGAGAACTTTTAGTGTAAATCCGCGCCGGTGGCGGGCCAAGCAAAAAGGCCCGCTGCACGAAGCAGCGGGCCTTGATTGGCAATGCAGGGTTGATGCCTATCCGTGGGCGGCTGCGGCTCTTGCGGAAGCCCGCACGGCCAAGGGGGTCGCATCGTCGTGGATGCTGGTGACTTCCTCGGGATAGGCGGTGATCTGGTGGATAGCCAGGTCGGCCCCCATGAACTCTTCCTCCTCGCCCAGGCGGATGCCAACAATCCGCTTCAGCGTGCCATACACCGTCAGGCCGGCGGCCAGGGCGAAGCTGGCGCCGAGGACGGTGCCGCCGAACTGGGCACCCAGCGAGACGCCGCCCAAGCCGCCCAGGGCCTCCAGGCCGAACACGCCGCACAGGATGCCTCCCATGAAGCCGCACAGGCCATGCAGCGCCCAGACGCCCAGCACGTCATCGATGCGCCACTTGTTCTGGCACAGATTGAACGCCACCACGAACAGGGCGCCAGCCATGCCGCCGGTGATGAAGGCGCCGATGGGGTGCATCACGTCGGAACCGGCGCAGACAGCAACAAGGCCGGCCAGCGCGCCGTTATGGACAAAGCCGGGGTCGTTACGGCCCACCACCAGGCTGGCGAGAATGCCGCCGACCATGGCCATCAGCGAATTCAGCGCGACCAGGCCCGAGACGCTGTCGATGGTTTGCGCGCTCATGACGTTGAAGCCGAACCAGCCGGCGCACAGGATCCACGAGCCCAAGGCCAGGAAGGGGATGTTGGAGGGCGGAATGGCGACCACATGGCCGTTCTTCTTGTAGCGGCCCCGGCGGGCGCCCAGCATCAGAACGGCGCCCAGCGCGATCCAGCCGCCGACGGCGTGAACCACCACCGAGCCGGCGAAATCATGGAAGGCCACCCCAAAGATGTCCTTCATGAGGTCTTGGAAGCCCAGGCGGGTGCCCCACACCATGCCTTCGAAGATGGGATAGACCAAGCCGACGAGCACCGAGGTCGCGATCAATTGCGGGCCGAACTTGGCGCGCTCGGCGATGCCGCCCGAAATGATGGCGGGAATGGCGGCGGCGAAGGTGGCCAGGAAGAAGAACTTCACCAGGTCATAACCCTGGGCGGCGAACGCACTGCCGTCCGCTTTGCCCGCCAGAACGGCAGCCGGTGCGAAGAAGCTGACGCCATAGGCCACGGCATATCCGATGAAGAAATAGGCGGCGGTGGAAACGGCGAAGTCGCTCAGGATTTTCACCAGGGCATTGACCTGGTTCTTCTTGCGGACCGTGCCAACCTCAAGAAAGGCGAAGCCGGCATGCATCGCCAGAACCATGATCGCGCCCAAAAGCACGAAAAGAACATCCATCCCCGACTTGGTCGTTTCCATGTGATCCTCGTGAAAGCCCTCACCCGCGCATGGCGGCATCCGCCCGGCTATCAAGGCCCGTGCCAAAGCCGGTGCGACGACGATACCTCTTTAAAATCAATCGCTTATATCGCTGCTTCAAAAATGTGCGATTTCAGTGCGCCTGCGGTGTGGGCATGGTGTGGCGCAAATTGGCGCGCAAATAAGCACCCATCAGCTAATCGCCGAACGGTGGTGGTGGGGATGAGTGTTCGGTGGGCAGAAGTGAATACTGTGCGATTTTTGTGCAGCTGGGTGACGCGGCCTGCGTTGGGGGTGGGCAAGGGGGGGGCGCCGGCGTGCGGCTGCACCG
>JAEZFE010000187.1 GCA_023437865.1 Pseudomonadota bacterium
CTACCAGCGCTGGCGCCGCTTCGACAACATGCTGATGCTGGGCCTGACCGACGTGTTGAACCGGCTGTTCAGCAACGATATCGGCCCGGTCAAGCTCGCCCGCGATTTGGGCTTGGCCGCGATCCAGGCTATGCCCGGTATGAAGCGCTTCTTCATGAAGCACGCCATGGGGGTGGTGGGGGATCTGCCGCGGATGATGCGGGGCGAGCGGCTCTAAATCAGCCGGTAGCCGCCCGACTCGGTGACCAGCAGTTCCGCCTTGCCCGGATCGGCCTCGATCTTGCGGCGCAGGCGGTAGATATGGGTTTCCAGGGTGTGGGTGGTGATGGCGGAGGAATAGCCCCACACCTCGGCCAGCAGGGTCTCGCGCGCCACCACGCCGTTTGCCTTGCGCAGGTGCTCGAGAATGGCCGCCTCCTTGTCGGTCAGGCGCACCTTCCGGCCTGCCGGGTCCTCCAGCATCCGTCCGACGGCGTCGAACCGCCAGGGACCGATGGTCAGGGCTTGGCCGGGGGCGCGGGCCAGGGCTTCCTCGACGCGGGCCAGAAGCGGTCCCAGCCGCACCGGCTTGGCTAGTGCCACCACCGGCCGTGGGCACGGCTCGCCCGGCTCGCCCAGCACCAAATCGATGCCGTCGAGGGATGGAAGGCTGTCGCTGGCGGTCACGCGAAAACCGGCGCCTTCCAGCACCTCGGTCAGGGTCTGGCGCACCGCCGGGTCGGCTTCGATCAGCAGAAGGTGGCGCTGGGAACTCATATGCCCAGGTATAATACGCCTTGGGCCTGGGCGAAAGCGGCCCGGCCATGCGCCCGCCCCTCTTTTGCCGGGGCGTGAAACCCGCTATGGTGCCGCCCCATGATCAAGCCGTTGGATACTCAGCCTGGTCCCGACCAGCCCGCTCCCGCCTCCCTGATTGCCGTTGACCGTGCCATCGCCGAGCTCAGGCGCGGCGGCGTGGTTGCCGTCATGGGCGAAGGTGGCGCGGTGGCGCACGCGCTGGCGGCCGAGGCGGCGGCGCCCGAGGCGCTGGCCCGGCTGGCGGCTGGCGGCAGTGACCTTACCTTGGCGGTGACCGGGCGGCGCGCCCGTGTCCTGGGCCTGGGCGCCGAAGATCAGAGCGTGGCGCGGCTGACCACGGCCGGCGGCCTGCCCGCCGAATTGGTGGCTGGTCTGGCCGATCCCACCCGCACCGGCCCGCATCCCGATTTGCGCGCCATCACCGCCATCGCCCAGCCGGCCCAATGCGCGGTCGCCCAGGCGGTGGCGCTGGCCAAGCTGGCGCGGCTGCTGCCAGCCGTGGTAGTTGCCGAAGGCGGTGCCGTCGGGGCCGACCAGCTGACCGTGCAGGCCGCCGCCATTGCCGCCTATCAGATCAATGCCGCGCGCACCCTGCGGGTGGTGTCGCAGGCGCGTGTGCCGCTGGCCGATGCCGAGAACGCCCGCATCATCGCCTTCCGCCCCGCCGATGGCGGTATCGAGCATCTGGCCATCGTCATCGGCGAGCCCGATTGCGAGCAGCCGGTGCTGGCCCGGCTGCATTCCGAGTGCTTCACCGGCGACCTGCTGGGCAGCCTGCGCTGCGATTGCGGCGATCAGCTCAAGGGCGCCATCGCCGAGATCGCCGCCGCCGGTTCGGGTGTACTGCTCTATCTGGCCCAGGAAGGCCGTGGCATCGGCCTGGTCAATAAGCTGCGAGCCTATCAGTTGCAGGACGATGGTTTCGATACCCTCGACGCCAACCTCCAGCTCGGCTTCGACGATGACGAGCGCATCTACCAGCCGGCGGCCCAGATGCTGCGCCTGCTGGGCATCGCCCGCGTCCGCCTGCTGACCAACAATCCGCTGAAGGTGGGGGCTCTAGCCGCCCATGGTGTCGAAGTGGCCGAGCGGGTGCCCCACATCTTCCCTGCCAACGACCACAACACGTCGTATTTGCGCACCAAGGCGACTCGGGGCGGCCATCTTTTCTAGGTGGCGGCAGATTCTGCCGGGCGCCGGAGCACCTCGCCAGCACGGTAATCGTTAGAAATCAACGTTTTGACGATTGGCATTCGCTTTGCACCTGTGACCCTGCCCTTGCTTGCAGGTGAGTCATGAGCGTTTCCGCCGTCGCCCCCACGCCGTTCTATCAGGACCCCGATCGCCTGCCCATCGGCCTGCCGGAGGCGCGCACCGACGAGACCAAGCCTGCCGGCAGCGACGGCAAGAAGATCGGCATGTTTGCTGAAGGTGACGACAGCCCCAGCTTCTGGGACCTGCTCGACGTCATCAACCCGTTGCAGCACATCCCGGTCGTCAACACCCTTTACCGTGAGCTGACCGGCGACAAGATCGGCATGGGTGCCCGCCTGGTCGGCGGTACCCTGTTCGGCGGCCCTATCGGCCTCGTCGCCGCCGCCGGCAACGCCATTGTCGAGGAAGACACCGGCAAGGATGTGGGCGGCCATGTGCTGGCCCTGTTCCGCGATGACGCGCCGGCCACGCCCGATGCCACCGCCACCCAATACGCTACCGTTCAGCCGTCCGCCCAGCCCGCCGCCGCTTCCGCCGCCGCCGTCTCCTCCTCTCCGGCCAAGGCGGAGGCGGTGGAAGCCGCCGCTCCGGTCATCGCCCTGCCCG
>JAEZFE010000204.1 GCA_023437865.1 Pseudomonadota bacterium
GGCCAGATGTTCGACCGCCTGGGCGCCTTCCTGGCCAATAATTGAACGAACGCTTCGAAAGTCGGCAGCGGCGGACGAGGCCGTGCTAGAATAACCGCAATTCTTGAAGGCGATTGGGGCATGGACAATTGGCGTTATTTCGGCAGCTACAGCGGCATCAAGTTGCCCTTGAACCTCGTCAACCCGCTGGCCGAGACCGACTTGGGCCACCGCAACACCTTCATGCGGGCCCGCTATGACGCATCCGGCCGGCTGGTGGCGTGCGAGAAGATGGTCTATGGCGAGGTTCATCTGGCACACGCCTATGCCTATGAGGGTGACAAGCTGGTGCGCGCCGAGATCACCATGGATGACGAAACCACGGTGCTGGACTTCTAGACCGTCTCCAACAGGCTCATGACACGGCGCAGATCATCGGGGCGCTGATCCAGCGCAACCCGGACCCAGCTTCGGATGGCGCCGTGGCGGTCGAGGAGAGCCAGCGATTCCTCCTCGGGGGCGTCGTCGAGCCACAGGAAGGGCTGGGTGAAATCGATGGCCTGGGCCTTGAACCCCTCCCAGCGCGATGGCTGGATGCGGGCGAGCAGAGCATCGACTGCGTCGAATGCGTCGCCCACCCCCATGGCCTGACGGAACGCCGTGCGGATGGGATCCGAGCCGCCCGTGCGGTCGCGACTGGTCAGCCAGATACAGTGAAAGGCGGATGTGGCCCATTCGAGAAAGGGCCGAAGATGCATCGCCGGCGCCAGCCCAGCCTGGGCGGAGCGGCGCAACAGCGTGCCGTCCACGTCAAGATACAGACGCATTCTCCCCCCTCCCGCTTGATCATGCGGTATCAGGGAAGCTTGCTACCAATAGAGGGGAACGGCAAGACCCTAAGCCGGGTCAGGCTATTAGCCTTAGCGGTGCGGGCAGCACCGTGAAGGCGTCACCCGGAAGATCCACCTCCACCGCCTCGTCGGCGGCGATGAACAGGACCATGGCGTCGCGCAGATGCGCCACCTCGATGCCGGTCTCGGCAACGAAGTTGGGGGTGATCACCGGCAAAGCCAGCAATTCGCTGACGATATGCTCGGCCACCGCGTTGTCGAACGGCCCCTTGTGCAGCAGGTTCAGCCAGCGCCTGCGGATGGGCTCCAACTCGTCGCGCAATGTCGGCATGCGCTTGAGCGCACGGCGCGCCTGACCCAGGTAGAAGGCGATCCAGGCGCCGTCCTCGCCCTCGCAGGCGGCGGCTAAGGCATGGGCGTAGCCTTCCTCGGTGCGGCCGTCGGGCTGCAGCACATGGGCCAGGGGCGCCCCGCCCCAGGTGGGCAGTACCGAGGCCAACAGCGCCGCCACCTGGTCGTTGCGGGCCGACAACGGCGCCTCCTGGATGAAGTCGACGAAGGCCATGGCCGATTGCGGCAGGCTGGGCGGGCTGAGGTGGCGCGTCGCCCAATCGGTGATTCTGGCCTGCGAATCCGGTGCTGCAAAGGCGGCCGGCGGGTCGAAGCGTGAGGATACGCATTTGTACAGCCGCTCGACCAGCATGGGCATGGCATCGGGGTCGACCGGGCCAAGGTCGCGGAGAAGGCCCAGGCCACGGGCTTCCGACGCCATCAGCCGGAACTCGGCGGGATCGAGATCGAGGCGGGGGCCGTTAGGCGAGGACAGCTCGGCCGGCAGCGCGCGGGCCAAGCCTTCCCAGCACGTCAGGCGAGCCAGCGACCAATCCACCCCGGTCAGGCCGCGGCGGTGCCAGCGTTCCATCAAGACGGTGCAGCCATCCAGCAGCCCCGTCAGGAAGTCCTCGACATGCGCCTCCATCATCCCCTCGGCATACCCATGCTCTGCCGACTTGTAAGGCATTCCGAGCCGGGGGGCCACTGTTTAGGCATGGGCGGCACAGGCCTGTGGTCGCTTCGTGCAGTAGGGCAGGGGGCACCGTCTACCGGCGGGTGTAGTATCTCGCCGCAGGCTTGCCCATATGTCAGCCGCCGTCACCGGAGAGAGCTTCCTCCATGCTGAACCGCCTGCTGTTCGCCGCGCCCGTCGTGCTGATCCTGACCGCCTGCCAGGCCACCGGTGGCGAGGGCGGCGGCTTCAACATTATCCCGCAGAGCCAGGAGGCCGAGATGGGCGCCGAGGCCCATCCCGATATCCTCAAGCAATTCGGCGGCGCCTATGACGATCCCGCCGTCCAGGCCTATGTGGCGGGCATCGGCCAGCGGCTGAGCCAAGCCAGTGCCACCCCCCAGGGCGATTTCCGCTTCACCGTGCTGAACAGCCCCATCGTCAACGCCATGGCGCTGCCGGGCGGCTATGTCTATGTGACGCGCGGCCTGATGGCCCTGGCTGACACCGAGGCCGAACTGGCCGGCGTGCTGGCCCACGAGATCGGGCACGTCACCGCCCGGCATTCGTCGCAGCGCATGAGCCGCGCGGTGGTCGGCGACCTGCTGGCCGGCGTGCTGGGCGCGGTGGTGGGGGTGCCGGGCGTGGGCGACGTGGCCCAGATGGGGGCCGGCGCCTATCTGCAAAGCTTCTCGCGCGATCAGGAAAGCGAGGCCGACCAGTTGGGCATCACCACCATGGCGCGGGCCGGCTACGACCCGCACGCGATGGCCAGTTTCCTCGACAAGCTGTACCAGCAATCGCGGCTGGAGGCGGTACTGGCGGGGCGCTCGCCCGACGAGGTCGATCAGTTCAACTTCATGGCCAGCCATCCGCGCACCAAGGAACGCGTGCAGGCCGCCGCGGCCGCCACCGCCCATGTGCAGAAAGGCGGGGCGGAAGGGCGCGACGAGCTGTTGGCCCATATCGACGGCCTGACCTACGGCTCCGACCCCAAGGAGGGGGTGATCCGCGAGCGCGCCTTCCTGCATCCGGGCCTGGGCTTCCGGTTCGAGGTGCCGCCCGGCTTCAGCCTGGTCAATGGCGAGGATGCGGTGGTCGCCACCTCCAAGCAGGGCGGCGCCATTCAGTTCGATACCGACCGGGGACGCGGGGACATGGTGTCCTATCTGGGCCAACGCTGGGGTGCCAAGCTGCGGTTGTCGGGTGCCGAGGCCATCGAGGTCAACGGCCTCCCGGCGGCCACCGCCATGACCCGGGTGCAGGGTGAAAGCGGCCCCGTGGATTTGCGGCTGGTGGCCATCGACGGCGGTGATGGCTCCATCTTCCGCTTCCTGTTTATCTCGCAGCCCGGCGATACCAGCCTGCTGGAGGGTTTCAAGCGCACCACCTATTCCTTCCGCCGCCTCAGCACCTCGGAACGGGCGGAGATCAAGGGCTACAAGATCAAGGTGGTGTCCGTGGGCGCGGGCGACACCGCCTCGGCCCTCGCCGCCCGCATGGAGGTGCCCAACCACAAGGACGAGCGTTTCCGCGTGCTCAACGGCCTGCGGGCCGGCGAGAACCCGCCCGCAGGGTCCAAGGTGAAGTTGGTGGTGGAGGGTTAGCGAGCGCCGCACTATCCTTGGGCGCGTACGCAACCAACCAGAATGCGCGTCCATGCCGCTGTCTCGCCGCCAGGTCCTCGCCGGCCTTTCCGTCACCTTGGTCACCGGCTGCCAGGTGGCGCCGGGCACCGGCAAATCCGGATTCAACCTGCTGTCAGCGGACGAGGAACGCAATCTGGGCCGCCAAACCCATCCGCAGATCGTGCGCGAGTTCGGCGGCACCTACGACGATCCCGCCTTGGCCGCCGCCATCGCCGGCATCGGCCAGCGGTTGGTGGCGGTGTGCGAGACGCCCCAGGCCGAGTTCCGCTTCACTCTGCTCAACAGCCCCATCGTCAACGCCATGGCGCTGCCGGGCGGCTATATCTACGTGACGAGAGGCCTGGTGGGCCTGTGCGGTAACGAAGCCGAACTGGCAGGTGTCATCGGCCACGAGATCGGCCACGTGCTGGCGCGCCACACCGCCGAGCGGGTGAGTCAGGCACAGGCCGGCAGCGTGTTGTCGGGTATCCTCGGACTGGCCGGCTCGGTGCTGGGGGTGCCGGGGGTGGGCGAGGTGGCTCAGATGGGCGCGGCGGCCTACCTGCAGAGCTTTTCGCGCGAGCAGGAAACCGAGGCCGACCATCTGGGCCTGCGCTACATGGCGCGGGCCGGCTGGCACCCGCACGCCATGGTCACGATGCTGGAACGGCTGCGTGAGCAGGCCCGGCTGGAGGCGGTCATGGCCGGGCGCTCGCCTGATTCCGTGGACAGGGCCGATTTCATGGCCTCGCACCCGCGTACCATCGACCGCGTTCATGCCGCCATGAGCGAGGCGCTGGGGGCTCCGGCCAAAGGCGAACTGGGCACCGATGCGTTGCTCGATCGCATCGAAGGCATGGTTTATGGCGACGATGCCAGCCAGGGCGTGGTGCGCGACCGGTCGTTCCTGCACCCCACTCTCGGCTTCGGCTTCCAGGTGCCGGCGGGGTTCCGCCTGGTCAATGGTGAGAAAGCGGTGGTCGCCACCCACCCCTCCGGCGCCGCCATCCTGTTCGACGCCGCGCGCAACAGCGGCCTGGACATGGCAGGCTATATCCGCCGGGTGTGGCTGCCCAAGGCCAGCCTGGCGAATGCCGAGACCATGGATATCAACGGCATGGCGGCGGCCACCGCCACCACCAGGGGCCGCACCCGCCAGGGCCAGGTGGACGTGCGCGCCATCGCCATCCGCTTCGACGGCGAGACCATCTACCGCTTCACCTGCATCACCCCGCCCGACCAGACCAGTTCTCTGGGGGTGGACTTACGGCGGACGACCTATTCCTTCCACCGGTTGGGCGCCGAGGAGCGCGCCGCCATCAAGCCGTGGCGCATCGACACCCACCGGGTCCAGCGCGGCGACACCGTCCAGTCGCTGAGCGCACGGATGGCCCCCAGCCAGTGGCGCGAGGAAACCTTCCGGGTCATCAACGGGATGCAGCCGGGCGAAGCCTTGGAGCCCGGACGGCGGGTCAAGCTGGTCGTTTAGGGATGCTCAGCCCCGCCAGCGGGTGGTGCTGCTGCACCAGCCGGGTCTTGGGCTCGTCCAGCACGTGGGTGTAGATCTCGGTGGTGGCGATGTCGGCATGGCCCAGCAGCTCCTGCACCTGGCTCTTAGACACATCTCCGAGCC
>JAEZFE010000227.1 GCA_023437865.1 Pseudomonadota bacterium
GCACTGGGCCGGGGCAAAGACGTAGCAGCCGGTCTCAATGGCGCGCGCCCGCAACAGCACGTGCCAGTGGGCCTTGCCGGTGGTCTTGGTGAACGCCGCCGGCACCGCCAGGAAGTCGCAGCCGGCCTTGGCCAGCGCCCGGTAGAGATGGGGAAAGCGCAGGTCGTAGCAGATCGACAGCCCCAGCTTGCCCCACGGCAGGCGCGCGGCCACGGCGCGGTCACCGGGCTGGAAGGTAGCGCTTTCGCGGTACACCTCGCCCAGGCCCAGATCCACATCGAACATGTGGATTTTGTCGTATTTGGCGATCGCCACCCCATCGGGCCGCAGCACATAGGTGCGGTTGGCGACCATGCCGCCGTCGAGCAGCACCGCCAGCGACCCGGTGTGGATATAGCAATTAAGCTCGCGCGCCAGCTCGCGGAAAGCCTTCAAGGCCAGGTGGTCGTCCTCGGGCATGGCCTTCAGCACGATGTTCGACCGGCCCCATTCCATCATCGCCACGTTCTCGGGCATGAGGATGAGCTCGGCACCGGCGGCACGCGCCTCGACGGCGAAGTGCATGGCGGTGTCGATATTGTGCTGCAGGTCGTTGGTCGCATTGACCTGCAGACAGGCGGCCTTGAAGGTCGGGTTCATCAGCCGGCGGCCAGCTTGGAATCCAGCCCGCCGGCGGCATCCAGCGCGTAGAGGTCGTCGCAGCCGCCGATATGCTCGCCGTTGATGAAGATCTGCGGCACGGTGCGGCGCCCGCCGGCCCGCGCGGTCATGTTGGTGCGCAGGTCATCGTCGTTCGAGACGTCGATCTCCTTGTAGGCCGCCCCCTTCTTGTCGAACAGCCGCTTGGCGCGGACACAATAGGGGCAAACCTTGGTGGTGTAGATCTCGATCTCGGCCATCGGAAACTCCTCGTGAGCGATGCGCTTAATATAGCGGGCTGTTTCCGTTTGGCTAGGAGGACACCTAGTCGCCGAACACCACGCGCCCCAGCGTCAGCACGTCAACCGAGGCCGCACCGGCGGCTGTCAGCACCCGGGCGCATTCGCCGATGGTCGCCCCAGTGGTCAGCACGTCATCAACCATCAGCACCCGCTTGCCCTCGGCCAGCGCGGGCTTCGCCACGGCGAAGGCGCCTTTCACGTTCTTACGCCGCTCCTCGCGGGTCATGTGCCCCTGCGACGGGGTGCGCCGAGTTCGGACCAGCAAATCGGGCACCACATTGATCCCCGCCGCCCGGCCCAGCGCATTGGCTAGCAGCGCCGCCTGGTTGTAGCGGCGCGCCAGCAGGCGGAACCGGTGCAGGGGCACCGGGGCGACCAGCTCGGCGTCGGCCAGCAATTCGGCACCGGCGCGGGCCATCCAACGGGCCAAGGCGGGGGCTCCCTCGATACGGTCGGCATGCTTGAAGCGCAGGATCAGCGGCTTGGACTGGTCGTCGTAGCGGAACACCGCCCGCGCCCGCCGCCATGGCGGCGGCTCACGCAGGCAATGGCCGCAGATTGCGCCCTCGCCGGCATCGAACTCGAACGGATGGCCGCACGACTGGCACAGGGGTGCCGCCAGGAAGCCGACCTTTTCCCAGCACGTCGGGCACAGCGCCCCGGGCTCGGCCACCAGCGCCCCGCAGGACAGGCACAAGGGCGGCAGCACGGCATCCACCGCCCCCCGGATCAGCCGCGCCAGCGTCGTCATTTGTGCTTTTCCAATTGGGTATGCCGTGCCATATAGCCCCCATGGCCGAGCTGCACAGAATCTTCGACCGGTCGTTGCTGCGCAAGCGCCGCGATCGTGCCGCACCGCATTTCGCCTCGCACGACTTTCTGGTGCGCGAGGTGGCCGAGCGTCTGGCCGACCGCCTGTCGGACGTCACCCGCCACTTCCCGTTGGCGCTGGACCTAGGCTGTCACACCGGCGAAGTCGCCAACACCCTGTGCGGACGCGGCGGCATCGAGACCATGGTGCAGTGCGATCTTTCCCCCGCCATGGCAGCCCGCGCCGCCGCCCATGGCCGCCCGACGCTGGCCGCCGACGAGGAATGGCTGCCATTTGCCGACAACAGCTTCGATCTGGTGGTATCTTGCCTGTCGCTGCACTGGGTCAACGACCTGCCCGGCACGCTGGTGCAAATCCGCCGCGTGCTCAAGCCCGACGGCCTGTTCCTGTGCGCCATGCTGGGCGGCGAGACGCTGAAGGAGCTGCGCCAGTGCCTGGCCGAGGCCGAGATCGCCGAGGAAGGCGGCCTGTCGCCCCGCGTCTCGCCCTTCGCCGACGTGCGTGATCTGGGCGGGCTGTTGCAGCGCGCCGGCTTCGCCTTGCCGGTGGTGGATGCCGACAACGTGGATGTCGCCTATGCCGACCCCATGCGCCTGCTGGCCGATCTGCGCGGCATGGGCGAGACCAACGCGGTGGCCGAGCAGCGTAAGGGCCTGACCCGGCGCGCCACCATGCTGCATGCGCTGAACCTGTATCAGCAGCGTTTCGGCAATGTGGAAGGCCGGGTGCCCGCCACCTTCCAGGTCATGACCATGACCGCCTGGACGCCGCATCCGTGCCAGCCCCAGCCATTGCCGCCCGGTGCCGGCCAGCAATCGCTGAGTCAGGTGCTGGAAGGCCAGTGCGGCCCCATGAAGCCCAATTTTGATTAAGGCTAGCCCCCGCCGGGCGCGGGCAGCCTCTGGATTCTAGATGCACTTCCCCCACCCTCTGGTGCGCGGCAGCCTCATTCGCCGCTACAAGCGCTTCCTGGCCGACGTCCTGCTCGACACCGGCGAGGAGGTCACCGCCCATGTCGCCAATTCGGGCGCCATGCTGGGAACCTCGACGCCGGGCATGGAGGTATGGCTGTCGCCCGCTACCAATCCGTTGCGCAAGCTGGCGTGGAACTGGGAGCTGTGCCGCATCGACGGGCACCTGATCGGCGTCAACACCGCCCACCCCAATCTGGTCGCCGCCGAGGCCATCGCCGCCAACCAGATCCCCGAACTGGCCGGCTATGAGACCATCCGGCGCGAGGTCAAATACGGGCGCAATTCGCGGATCGATTTGTTGCTCGAAGCGCCCGGACGCCCCACATGCTACGTCGAGGTCAAGAACGTCCACCTCAAGCGCGGGACCTGGGCCGAGTTCCCCGACGCGGTGACCGAACGGGGTGCCAAGCACCTGCTGGAACTGCGCGACATGGTGGCCGCCGGCGGGCGGGCGGTCATGCTGTATCTGGTCCAGCGCGAGGATTGCACCGGTTTCCGCCCGGCTGCCGACATCGACCCCACCTACGCGGCGGGATTGACCGCCGCCATGGGCGACGGCGTGGAAGCGATCTGCTATACCTGCCGCATGCGCCTGGAGAGCATCACCATCGGAGGTAAGCTGCCGATCCAGATCGGCGGCTGACGGGAACGAGAGAATGGAAAGCGAAGACCGCGAGTTGGGCCGTATCACGCTTCATGGCCCCGAGGATTTCGAGGGCATGCGCAAGGCCGGCCGGCTGGCCGCCGAAGCGCTGGATTTCATTGGCCCGTTCGTCCAGCCGGGCGTGACCACCGGCGAACTGGACCGCCTGTGTGCCGAGTTCATCGCCGAACGCGGTGGCGTATCGGCGCCGCTGAACTATCGCGGCTTCCCCAAATCCATCTGCACCTCGGTCAACCACGTCGTGTGCCACGGCATCCCCGGCGACAAAAAGCTGGAGGACGGCGACGTGGTCAACATCGACGTCACCCCCATCGTCGATGGCTGGCACGGTGATTCCAGCCGCATGTACTATGTCGGCAAGCCCGGCATCAGGGCCCGGAAGCTGGTCGAGGTCACCTACGAATCGCTGATGCGCGGCATCGAGGTGGTCAAGCCAGGGGCCACTCTGGGCGACATCGGCCACGCCATTCAGACCCTGGTGGAGAAGCACCGCTTTTCCGTGGTCCGCGATTTCTGCGGTCACGGCCTGGGCCGCGTCTTCCACGAGCCGCCAAACGTCATGCATTACGGCAAGCCGGGCCACGGCCTGGTGCTGCAGGAAGGCATGTTCTTCACCATTGAACCCATGGTGAATGCCGGCCGCGCCGACACCAAGATCCTGGCCGACGGCTGGACCGCGGTGACCAAGGACAAGTCACTCTCGGCGCAGTTCGAGCACTCGATCGGCGTTACCGCGACGGGCTGCGAAATCTTCACGCTGTCGCCCAAGGGACTGCACTTCCCCGCGTGAGCGTCCCGCGTTTCCACAGCCAAGCCCTCTCCCCCGGAGAGGGCTTTTTGCTGTCCCTTGACACCCGCCCCCAAACCCCTGTTTCATTCTCTGAATAAGAGAAAGCGAGAGCAGGGTTTCGCGTCAATTCAGCACAAATTTGATCGATCTCGAAGCGGGGGCGGGGGACCATGCTGGCAATGGCGGAGGGGATGGACAGCGGCACGGCTGTGCGCAAGGTCAACGACACCTTGCAGGGGCCGGTAGCCGAGATCCTGTCGCGTTTCGTTCCCGAACTGAGATCCCTGCCCGCCGACAAGATCTACGAGCGCACGCTCGACGATATCGGCCTGCTGCAGCGCTGTTTCGCCGCCTTCCGTGCCGAGCGCGATAGCTTCAAGGCCGTGCTGGTGGATGCCGACAAGCACCCGGTCATCGATGACAAGGCGGTGCTGTCGTGCGGGCGCTCGCTGGAGCAGGTGGTGGCGATGATCGTGCGCACCTCCGCCAAGCGCTACTTCCGCCGCAAGCTCAATCCGGTTACCCACCGCCCGGTGGTGAGTCAACGGGTCCATGACGAAGTGCACGCCAAGGGCTTCGTCCATCGCGTCGCCTCGCTGTTCCACGAAGAGCCTAGAAGCCGGCCCACCCATGTGGCCGAGCCGCCGCGCAGCCGTGCCGACGAGCTGTATGATGCCATCAAGACCCATCTGCTGCACGAATGGCAGGTGCCGCTGGTCCCCACCTATGCCGACATGACGCCCAATCTGGTGCGCGCACTGGGCCGCAAGCTGCTCGACATCCGCGAGGTCGAGGAGTTGAAGCGCATCGCCGCCGACCCGGCGGAAGCGGCCAAGCTGTTCGACATCCCCGCCGAGATCGCCGCCGAGGCTGCGCCCACCGCTGCCACCGCCGGCCGCCGCGATGAACGGGCGCGGTTGTCGGACGTGCTGAGCGCCGACGGCAAGCGTAGCAACCCCGAGGCGGGCGCCGCCGCCCTGGTGCGCCCCGAAGTGCGGGCCCAGATGGGCCAGGCCCAGGT
>JAEZFE010000256.1 GCA_023437865.1 Pseudomonadota bacterium
CATGCGTACCAATTACATGGGCCCGGCGCTGGCGCTGGAGGCGGCGGCGCGCACCTTACGGGCGCGCGGCGGCGGGGTGATCGTCGGCATCAGCTCGGTGGCGGGCGACCGGGGACGGGCCAGCAACTATGTCTACGGCTCGGCCAAGGCCGGCTTCACCGCCTATCTGTCGGGGTTGCGGGCCAAGTACCGCGACCTGCGGGTCGTTACCGTCAAACCCGGCTTCGTCGATACCCGCATGACCGCCGGCATGGACCTGCCCAAGGCGCTGACCGCCCAGCCCGAGGAAGTGGCTCAGGCGGTTGTGCGCGCGGTGGGCAAGGGAAGCGAGGTGCTTTATGTCCGCCCGGTGTGGCGGCTGATCATGACCGTCATCCGCCTGTTGCCCGAACCCCTGTTCAAGCGGGTCCGCATCTGACGCTGCCTTAACCCGGCGCTTACTCCCGCCCGCTTAAAACCCCGATCCTCGGAGGAGGGTCGGCCGTGGTGAAAAGTGATTTTGCATTGCGAGAAACCGTCGTCCTGCGCGAGCGCTCGGTCACCCGGGAGCCGGCGGATGACAGCCTGGTGCGACTCAAGAAGCTGGTCGAGGCAGCCAACCGCCTGCTCGACGTCGCCGCCGACCTGGAGGTCCAGATGGACCCGAATGGCCGCCTGGTGGTGCTGAAGCGGGTGGTGACCATCCGCGAGGTGTGGACGCCGGCGTGAGCGGCGTCAGGCCGCCCGCACCGTCGCCAGGAAGCTGTCCACCTCGTCCTTGAGGGTGCGGGTGGGCTCGGCCAGGTCTTCGGCGGCCCACAGCACCCGGGCGGCCGCCCCGCATTGATGGGCGGCGGAATGGGTGAAGGCGGTGACGCCGTCGCTCAGCACGTGGGTCTTCTCGGTCACGTCCTCGACGCAGCGCTCGATCAGCTGGGCCACCTCACCCTGGTGCTCGACCGCGCCCTGGACGGTGCGCGCCAACTCGTCCATTTCGCGCACCGCCCGGCCGACGCCCGCCATGGCCTTGACCGTATCGTCGGTGGTGTCCTGGATGGCGGCCAGCTGGGTAGCGACGTCGCGCGCCGAATCGGCGGTTAGCAGCGCCAGCCGCTTGACCTCGCCGGCCACCACGGCAAAGCCCTTGCCGGCTTCGCCGGCGCGCTGGGCCTCGATCGTGGCGTTTAGTGACAGCATGTTGGTGCGCTGGGCGATGTCGCCGATCAGCGCGACGATGCGGTCGATGCGGCCGGCCATCTCGGCAAGCGTGCGCACGCTCCCCTCGGCGGTCGTCAATTCGTGCACCGCCACGTCCACCGCCTTGCCCACCGCGCCGCCGGTCTGGGCGATGCGGCCCACCGAGGCGGTCAGTTCCTCGGTGGCGCGGGTCACCGCTTCGACCGTCTGCCGCGCCGCGTCGGCGGCCTCGGCCACCGCCAGCGACCATGCATTGCCGCGGCCTTCGCCATCGCCGGCGATGCCGCCGACGGTCTGGTGGATTTCCACTGCCTTGGTGCTGACTTCCTCGGCCACTTCCTTGACCGCTTCCTCGAAGCGCTGGGCCAGGTTCAGCACCTGGCCGCGGCTGGCCTCCTCGGCCTCCTTGCGGACCATTTCGTGCTCGATCTGCATGCGGGCGACCCGCTCGGCGTTCTGCTTGAACACCACGACCGCCTGGGCCATGTCGCCGATCTCGTCGGCGCGGCCGGCGCATGGCACCTCCAGCGAGGTGTCGCCGCCGGCCAGGGACCGCATGGCCGCCTCGATCAGCCGCAGCGGGCGCACGATCGACAGCGCGATGGCTAGGCCGGCCACGGTGAACGAGACGATGCCGAACAGACCGGTCAGCGAGGTCAGCCATTGGGATTGCGCACGCACCTCCCGCTGTTCGGCGATGGCGTGGGCGGTGCCCGAACGGGCGAAGGCGAACAGGGAGTCCACCCGGGGCGCCAGCGCCGAGTGGTGCGCGCGCAAGCGGGCCACCTCAACGGCAAGTGCCACGGTGCCTTGGCCGAGCGCCCGCATGTCGGCGGCGTAATCCTCCAGCAGCTTGCGGAAATCCTGCTTGGAGGAATTGGGCAGGGTGGTGGCGTCCAAAGCCAGGTCGAATTGCTTGGCGTGGCGGGCGTGGTGGCCCAGCACGGTTTCGTCGCCGGTCAGCATGAAGGTCTTCTCGGCCTGGCGCATCTGCAGCATGTCGACCAGCAGCGGTGCCGCATTGGGCCACATCTTCAGTTCGTCCTCGATGGCCTTGACCGACGTGTTGAGGCTGCCGCGCAGTCCGTCCCGCTCGGTCAGGCCGAGGACCCGGATCTGGGCGTCGAGCTGGGCGAATTCACGGTCGAGGGCGCGGAAATCCTCGGCCAGCCCGGCGATCTCGTTGGCCTGGGCGCCGGCCTGGGGGATGGACAGCATGCCGTCGAGCGCCTGCGTGGCGCGGGCCGCGTCGGCATGGAACTGGGCGGCGAAGGCCACGTCCTTCTCGCGCAGGAACTGTTCGGTCTGCACCCGCAGGGCCAGCGCGCTGGCCTGCACATCCGTCGCTAGGTCGTTCAGCCGGCCATAGCCGTCCTGCTCGGCCAGGGCGTGGTCGATGCGGTTGTTGGCGATGGTGTACAGCGTGCCGAACACCGCCGCGCCGCCCAGGCCCAGGGCCACCAGCAGCGCAATGCGCAGGCGGATCGAAATCCGCCCCAGGACGTCATGCCAGTTCATCGGCGGCTCAGGCGCTGGGGAACAGGTCGGAGAAGCGGGCCACCTGCAGCATGCGGCCGACTTGACCTTGGGCGCCCTTCAACTCAATGGCGCCGCCCTTGGTGCTGACGGTGTCGCGCGCCACCAGCAACAGGCCCAATCCGGCGGCGTCGATGTATTCCACCTTGGACAGGTTCACCACCACCTGGCCAGGTGCGTGGTGATGCAGCTTGTTGACCACGTGGCGGAACTTGCGGTGTTGGGCGAAGGTCAGTTCGCCGTGCAGGTGGATTTCGGCGGAACTGCCGTCGAGGTGGATGTCATAGGCCATGGGGGGGCTCCTGAGCCAGATTGTCCACGAATTGGCGGGCCACTGCGGCCCATGAGAAAAGGCGGGCATGCTCAATGCAGCGTGCGGGGGGCAACGACAGCGCGGCCATGGCGGCGGCGCGCAGATCCTCCGACAGCACGCCGACGCCTGAATTGCCGATTACGTCCAGCGGGCCGGGCACCGGGAAGGCGGCCACCGGCACGCCGCTGGCCAGGGCTTCCAGCATGACCAGGCCGAACGTGTCGGTGCGGCTGGGGAAGACGAAGGCGTCGGCGCTGGCGAAATAGGCGCCCAGTTCGTCATCGCCATTAGCGAGGAGGAAGGAGGCCTGGGGATAGCGCCGCATCAGCGCCTCGCGCTGCGGGCCGCTGCCGACCACCACCTTGCTGCCGGGCAGGTCCAGATCCAGGAAGGCGGGCAGGTTCTTGTCCACCGTCACCCGGCCCACATACAGGAAGATGGGGCGCGGCAAGCCGGCGAAGGCGGACTTGGGGCGCGGCTGGAAGACGCTGGTGTCCACGCCGTGGCTCCACAGCCGCAAATTCTTGAAGCCCCAGCCGGCCAGCTCGTCGAGCACCGTAGGGGTGGGGACCAGCACGCCCGAGGACGGCGCGTGGAAGGCCCGCACCACGGCATATGGAACCCGTAGCGGCAGCTTGGTCCGCACCGAGACATATTGCGGGAACTTGGTGTGATAGGCGGTGGTGAAGCGTCGCCCGCGCCGCTTGCACCACGCCCGCGCCGCCCAGCCCAGCGGGCCTTCGGTGGCGATGTGCACGGCGTGGGGCGCGAACTCGTCCAGCCAGCGCGCGGTCTTGCGGCCGGGCAGCACCGCCAAGGGGATCTCGGGATAGCTGGGGCAGGGGATGGTGCGGAACTGATCGGGCGACAGCACGCCGACGTGGTGGCCGGCCTCGGTCAGATGGCGCTCCAGCGTCGACAGCACGCGCACCACGCCGTTGGGCTGGGGACGCCAGGCGTCGGTGACGATGGCGATCCTCACGGCGCCACCAGCTGGATGGTGTGGGGCGACACCGACAGTTCGAGCGGCGCGGTGCCCAGGGCGTCGCCATCGGCCTGGATTGGCACATCGCCGCCCAGCGTGACGCGGGCGCCCCGCACCACCTGCACGTCGGCGAGCGTATCCAGCCGGCCCAGCGCCATGGCCGCGCCATAGCGCAGCACCGCCGCCAAACCACCTTTCTTCAGCAGCACCACGTGCAGCCATTCGTCGCCGAGATCGGCCTGGGGCGCCACCGTGAACGGCCCGCCATAGCAGCGCGACTTGCACGCCACCGCCATGCGGGCGCGGTAGGCGGCGTTGTCGATGGTCACGGTGATCTCGGGGAAGCCGTAGGCCAGCCCCTGGCGCAACGCTTCCCAGCCATAGGCCAGGCGGCCGGCATGCCGTTTCATCGCCAGGCTGACGCCATGCACCACGGCGGCGTCCACGCCGCAGCTCGCCATCAGCACGAAATGGCGCCCGCCGGCCCGCCCCAGCCGCACCGGGCGGCACTTGCCCGCCAGGATGGTACGGGTGACGGTGTCAGCGTCCAGGCTCAGGCCCAGCTCGGCGGCCAACACGTTGGCGGTGCCCAAGGGGATCAGCGCCAGCGGCACCTTGGTTCCGGTGCCGGCCAGCCCGTTGGCGGCCTCGTTCACGGTACCGTCGCCGCCGGCCACCACCACCACATCGAAGCCCCTGGCCGCCGCGTCGCGGGCGGCGTCCTCGGCGTCGCCGCGCCGGGTGGTGGCGTAAAGCGTGGGGTGGCAGCCGCCCTTCTCCAGCCCCGTCAGCACCGCGTCGAGACGGCGGCGCTTGCGGCCCCCGGCGGTGGGATTGTGAATCACCAGGGCACGGCGGAAGGGGGCGTGGGGGGATGGCTCGGTCATGGCCGGTGTATGACTCGCTGTGCTTATCCGGGGTAGTTAAGTCTTTGTTACATAGTATTTGACGCTTTCATGACAAATCCCCTGTAACGCTTCGGTCATTTGACTTGAGGTGGTTGGGAGTTGGATAGCAGTGGCGACTGCTCAAGGTGAGTCGCTGCATGAATACCGACAGCCGTGCCGGCTACAGAACTGTCTGGATTTCGGACGTCCACCTGGGGACGCGCGGCTGCAATGCTCCCCTGCTCCTCGATTTCCTGCGCGATGCCGAATGTCTCACCCTGTATCTGGTGGGTGACATCATCGACGGCTGGCGGCTGAGACGCGGCTGGTATTGGCCCCAGGCCCATAACGACCTGGTGCAGAAGCTGCTGCGCAAGGCGCGCAAGGGAACCCGGGTGATCTACATTCCCGGCAACCATGATTCCTTCGCCCGCGATTACGTGGGCCATCAGTTCGGCGCGGTGGACGTGGTCGAGGAGGCCATTCACGAGACCGCCGACGGCAAACGCCTGCTGGTGGTGCACGGCGACGAGTTCGACGGCATCGTGCGCTATGCCCGCTGGCTGGCGGTGCTGGGTGACCACGCCTACACGCTGGCCCTGGCCGCCAACCACTGGTTCAATCGCGTCCGCCGCCGGCTGGGCTATCCGTACTGGTCGCTGTCCGCCTATCTGAAGCACAAGGTCAAGAACGCCGTCCAATTCATCGGCGAGTACGAGCACACGGTGGTCGAGGCCGCGCGCCTGCGCCAGGTGGACGGGGTGGTGTGCGGCCACATCCACCATGCCGAACTGCGCGAGGCCGACGGCATCCTCTATGCCAATTGCGGCGACTGGGTGGAAAGCTGCACCGCCCTGGTTGAACACCACGACGGCCGTCTGGAGATCCTGCGCTGGGCGGAGGTCATGGCGGCGCGGGAGCTCACCCCATGCGCATCGTAATCGTCACCGACGCCTGGAAGCCCCAGGTCAACGGCGTGGTGCGCACGCTGTCGATGCTGGTGGGGGAATTGGAGCTGGCCGGCCACCATGTGACCATGATCACCCCCGACGGCTTCAACACCGTTGCCTGCCCAACCTATCCGGAGATCCGCCTGTCGCTGTTCCCGGCGGCCAAGGTGGCGCGGCTGATCAAGGCCAGCCAGCCCTGCGCCATTCACATCGCCACCGAAGGTCCGCTGGGCTGGGCTGCGCGGCGGTATTGCAAGGCGCAGGGGTTGCCCTACACCACCGCCTACCACACCCGCTTTCCCGAATATGTGCAGGCCCGCTTCGGCATCCCGCTGACGCTGTCCTATGGCGTAGTGCGCCGGTTCCACGGCTCGGCGGCCAGCGTGATGGTCGCCACCCAGACGGTGGAGGACGACCTGACGCGGCGCGGCTTCCAGAACATCCGCCGCTGGTCGCGTGGCGTCGATACCGGGCTGTTCCGCCCGCGCGCCGCCAAGGTCTACGACCTGCCGCGCCCCATCTTCCTGTCCGTCGGCAGGCTGGCGGTGGAAAAGAACCTCGACGCCTTCCTGCGGCTCCAGCTTCCCGGCTCGAAGGTCGTGGTGGGCGACGGCCCCGATCGTGCCGCGCTGCAGTCGCGCTATCCCGACGCCCATTTCGTCGGCGCCAAGCACGGCGAGGACTTGGCGGCCCATTATGCCGGCGCCGACGTCTTCGTCTTCCCCAGCCGCACCGACACTTTCGGCCTGGTGCTGCTGGAGGCGTTGGCGAGCGGCTTGCCAGTGGCGGCCCTTCCGGTGCCCGGGCCGCTCGACGTGATGCACGATTCCCGTGTCGGCGTGCTCAGCGAGGATCTGGGTGCCGCCGCGCTGACCGCGCTGAGTCTGTCGCGCGAGCACTGCGTCGAACACGCCGCCCGCTTCTCCTGGCAGGCCTCGGCCCGCCAGTTCGTCGACAACCTGACCCCTTTCGCATGAGGCCGAGAATGATCGCCAAGTTCCTCGCGGCCATCGAGGCCAAGCTCACCGCGCTGATCTCGTTCGATGCGTTGGAGTTGCGGTGGCCCGTCTATTCCTAAGCTTCCAAGACACCGCCTAGCGCGCGGTTGCGGCCGCCCCGCTTTGCCTCGTAGAGACGGTCATCGGCCAATGCGATCAGCTGGTCGCGGGCGAAGCCGGGCACCGGCATGGCGGTGGCGACGCCGAGGCTCAGGCTGACTGCCGGGCCGGTGGACGAGCAGGCGTGGGGCAGGGCGCGGGCGGCCAACTCGGCGCGGATGCGCTCGGCCACTTGAAGCGCCCCGTCGGGCGAGGTGTCGGGCAGGATGCAGACGAATTCCTCGCCGCCGTAACGGGCTGCTAGATCGCCCGGGCGGTTCATCTGGCTGGCGATGATCTGGGCCACGGCGCGCAGGCAATCGTCGCCCGCCTGGTGGCCGTAATGATCGTTGTAGTTCTTGAAGTGGTCCACGTCGCACAGGATCAGCGACAGCTGGGTCTGCTTGCGCACGGCGCGGCGCCATTCGGCCTCGAACACCTCGTCGAAGCGGCGGCGGTTGGCGATGGCGGTCAGGCCATCCATCAAGGCGATCTGGCGCAGCAGATCGCGCTGGCGCTTCAGTTCCAGATGGTTACGTACTCGGCAGCGCACGATGGCAGGGTTGGCCGGCTTGGTGATGTAGTCGATGGCGCCCATCTCCAGGCCCTTGGTTTCGTCCTGCACCTCGCCCATGGCACTGACGAAGATCACCGGAATATGGCTGAGCGTGCTGTTGGCCTTGAGCCGCTGGCACACGGTGTAGCCATCGATGCCGGGCATCATAACGTCCAGCAGGATCAAATCGGGCTGCACCTTCTGCGCCATGGCCAGCGCCTCCTCACCCGATTTGGCGAACACCACCGTATAGGTGTCCCGGAGGATCTGGGCCATGACCTGGATGTTGGCGGGCACGTCGTCCACCACCAGCACGGTGGCGGGCGCGCTGGCCGGCTCGCACAGGATCATTTCAGCGTTCATCTCTCACCCATTCCCTCAAAGATCGGCCAGCAGGCGCTCGGCTGCGGCAAAATCCAGCCCGTCGATGGCG
>JAEZFE010000287.1 GCA_023437865.1 Pseudomonadota bacterium
TCCGACGTCGCCACCGCGGTCTATGACGGCGCCGATGCTGTGATGCTGTCGGCGGAAACGGCTGCGGGCGAGTACCCGGTGGACGCGGTGACCATGATGGACCGCATCATCAACCGGGTGGAGCGCGACGAGAACTACCGCCTGATTACCGAGGCTTCGCGTTCGGCCCCCGAGAACACCACGCGCGACGCCATCTCGGCTGCTGCCCGCCAGGTGGCGCAGACGCTCGGCTGCTCGGCGGTGGTGACCTACACCTCGTCGGGTTCGACCACCCTGCGCGCCGCCCGTGAGCGGCCCGAACAGCCGATCATCAACCTGACCTCGAATATCGAGGTGGCTCGCCAGCTGGCCCTGGTGTGGGGTGTCCATTCGGTGCAGACGGCGGAGGTCCGCAGCTTCACCGAGATGGTCGCCAAGGCCGCTAAATCGGCCCAGCGCGAGGGCTTCTCCAAGGTCGGCGACCGCATCGTGATCACCGCCGGCGTTCCCTTCGGCTGCTCGGGCACCACCAACATCCTGCGCGTGGCCGAGATCGAGGAAGGTGGCGAGGTGATGTGAGGATACCGGGCTCCCCCGCCAGCATTCGTGCTTAGGCGGGGCAGCCCTAAAGCTGTGCTCACTCTGATCGCAGCCAAACAAAAAGGCCGGGAAGCATGCCTCCCGGCCTTTCGTTTTACGTTCCGCGAAGAAACTCAGTCGACCAGATCGATGGTGTAGTTCTCGATCACGGTATTGGCG
Source organism: Pseudomonadota bacterium (assembly GCA_023437865.1). Lineage (GTDB taxonomy): Bacteria > Pseudomonadota > Alphaproteobacteria > Rhodospirillales > Magnetospirillaceae > Magnetospirillum. The sequence continues at coordinate 739 of JAEZFE010000287.1, forward strand.
AGCAGGTTCTTGCACATCTGCTCGACCGCTTCCTTGGCCTTGGCCTTGTCGGTCTCGGCCAGCTCCAGCTCAATGAACTTGCCCTGGCGGACGTCCTTGACGCCGTCGAAGCCCAGCGAGCCCAGCGCGTGCTGAACGGCCTTGCCCTGGGGGTCGAGAACGCCGTTCTTGAGGGTGATGTGAACCTTGGCTTTCACGTCTTCAGTCCTTCGTAGAAAACTGCGGGCCCCGAGAGGCCCGCGGGCGTTACTGCATGGTCGCCGGGCCCTTGAGGTCGCGGGGACCTCCCTCGGGCAGGATGCCGAGACGGCGGGCCACTTCCTGGTAGGCTTCCTCGACATTGCCGAGGTCGCGGCGGAAGCGGTCCTTGTCCATCTTCTCGCCGGTCTTGAGATCCCACAGGCGGCAATTGTCGGGGCTGATCTCGTCGGCCAGCACGATCTGCATGTCGTCGCCGTTGTACAGGCGGCCGAACTCCAGCTTGAAATCGACGACGCGGATGCCGATGCCCAGGAACAGGCCGGTCAGGAAGTCGTTGACGCGCAGGCTGAGCGACATGATCTCGTCGAGATCCTGGGTGGTGGCCCAGCCGAAGGCGGTGATGTGCTCTTCCGAGACCATGGGATCGCCCAGAGCGTCGGACTTAAAATAGTACTCGACGATCGAGCGCGGCAGCGGCGTGCCCTCGGACAGGCCGAAGCGCTGGGCCAGCGAACCGGCCGAGATGTTGCGCACCACCACTTCGAGCGGGATGATCTCGACTTCGCGCACCAGCTGCTCACGCATGTTGAGGCGGCGCACGAAATGGGTCGGGATGCCGATCTCGCCCAGCTTCAGCATCAGGTATTCGCTGATGCGGTTGTTGAGCACGCCCTTGCCGGTGATGGTGCCCTTCTTCTTGTTGTTGAAGGCGGTGGCGTCGTCCTTGAAGTACTGGACCAGGGTGCCGGGCTCGGGACCTTCGAAAAGGACCTTGGCCTTGCCTTCGTAAATCTGTCTGCGTCGGGCCATGGGAAAACATCCGGATGATGGGAGCGCGCCTCAATGCGCGCGGGGAACGGGGCGGCATTCGGTCAACACCCCGTCGATCGCTGGTGTTCATATAGCAGGGAAGGGCGTTAGAGACAACGAGGTGTCTCCCCCGGACAGCGACTCTCCCTGAAAGACGAGCAAGCTGGGTATGCGAAGCCGCTGCTCAGACCAGGAATTCCATGCGCCATGCGCCGTAATGTTCGATGACGGGGGGCTCGCCGTTCTCGCCATCCCATGAATCGATCACATAGCGCTCGCCGCTCTCGGCCTCGGTGATCTCCACCGCCACGTGCTGCAGCAGAACCAGATAGCGGGTGACGAAGCCCCCCACATGGTGGTGGGCCACCAGGCCAGCCTGCGTCAGCCGGTGCAGATAGGTGCGTGTGTTGGTCGCTTCGGACACGCAATCCATCTGGCCTTCCTCGTCGTGGCTGGCCTTGGTGTTGCGGGCGTGGTCGCGCCAGGTGCCGTTCTGCGCGCCGACGAAGGTCTCGAACCGGGCGATGGCCTGGGCCAGCAGGGCGCGTTCCCCCGCCGGTGAGTCCGAGCCGCCGGTGAAGATGGCGCGGATCTGGGCGGCCTGCGCGGCGTTCAGCTGCGCCGCCGACACGGTGGCGCAGGCAGTGCCCTGGCACACAATCATGGGGGCGGTCAGCGCATCCCTGGCGGCGGTGTCCTCGACCCAATTGCCGAGGATCACCTGCTCCACATGGGGGCGCCAGCCTTCCTCGGCGTTGATGAGGTCGTCCTCGGCTCGGGCGGGCAGGGCGGCGAGCGACGCCATCAGCAGCACGGCGGAAAATTTCATAGGGCGGCGTACTCCGTCCGGTCGGGCCGGCCGGGGGCGAACCGCCACACCGGCTTGGCCTCCGAGCCGATGGCGGGCAGCGCCAACAGTGACGACGACACCGTGCCGAAGCCATCGGGGCGGGTGAAGCACATGGCCGCCACCTCCTCGCCGTCGGGTGCCTGGCCGGTATCGGCCATCAACGCCTGCCACGCGGCCCAATCGCCCTTGTCCGGATCGGGCACCGGTGCGGCGGCGAAGCGGGGCGCATAGGCTTTGATGCGCGGGCTGGCGGTGTCATCCAGCTCCAGCGCGGTCAGCATGTGCAGGCCCGGCTCGATGGGGTGGGCCTTGACCGCGTGACCGTCGGCGCGCACCCAATAGGCATCCCGGTTGTCGGCCACCAGCATGTTGAATGGGCGGTAGGCGCGGGCGTCGAGATGGGACAGGGCATCCGCCGCCTCCACCGCGTCGGCGTGGTCCAGTGCCTCGAGCACCAGTTCACCGCGCGACCGCTTGCCCGCCTGTGGCCCCAAGGTTCCGACCCGGTTGAGAATGGCGGCAACCACCCCGACATCATTGAGGCCCAGCCACGATCCGCCCGCCAGCTGGTCTAGCCCGGCCACCACCTCGGGGCGGTCGGGCCAGTGGCGGGCCGGCGCCCTCCACGGG
>JAEZFE010000289.1 GCA_023437865.1 Pseudomonadota bacterium
TTACCAGCCTGCCCATGTGGGGCGACCATTGGACCGTGCTGGGTGAGTTTGATTCGCGTGCCGAGGCCGAGCGTGCCCTGGCCAAGAGCCGCCAGACCCGCGCCTGCCCGTTGTCGAAAACCGCCAAGCGCGCCGACAAGATGCCCGGTGAGGAGCGCGCCACCGTGCTGTACCGCGCGCCCGACGACCGCGACCGTGATCGCCGCCGCCGCCAGGATGGCACCGTGCTCCACCACAACCCGCGGCCTTGATATTAGGCAATCGTGGAGTATGTCTAATTTATAGGCTATGGTTGCTTCCGGACGCTTCCGCCGCGCCCGGAGATGCAAGAATGAGCGATATCGAAACCCTGAAAGCCGACGTCAAGAAGCTCTCGACCCAGGCCACCCAGTCCAAGATGGACCTGCACGACCTGTCCGAAGAACTGCCCATCAATTGGGAGAGCATCCCGGCGGTGGCGCAGAGATGCTATGACCTCCACGCCAAGCTCACCGAGGCCCGCAAGCAGCTCAAGGCTGCCGGCGGCTAATCAACCCGCCTGCGCCCGACCGCCAGGCGGTAGATCCCCAAGATGACGACGGCGCCCACCACGGCGCCGATGAAGCCGGCCGATTGGTCGGCGCTGTACCAGCCCACTGCCCGGCCCAGCCAAGTGGCGATCAGCGCCCCGGCGATGCCCAGCAGGATGGTGACGATGAAGCCGCCGGGATCGCGGCCAGGCATCAGCAGCTTGGCCACGATGCCCGCCAGCAGCCCGATGATGATCGCTCCGATGAATGCCATGAACTCCCTCCGCTCCGTTTGCGGTAGGGTTAACGGGATGGCGGAGCCTGGGGTTCCCCGGTGCTCAGCCGATGTCCACCAGCCCGATGTCGGCGGCGGTGATCTCCCATGGCACGAACACGCGGGCGACGCGGGCGAAACGCTCGGGTGCGTCGGTCGCCAGCATGCGTAGCCCCGCCACGGCATCGGTGCGGGCGGCCAGGCGGCGATGGGTCAGCACGTCGGCCACCGCGCTGGCGGTGGTGGTGGCCGAATCGACGATGGCTACCTCCGGTCCCAGCAGACGGGAAAACATGGGGGCCAGGGCCGGGAAATGGGTGGCCCCCAGCAGCAGGCAATCGCCGCGCTGGGCGGTATCGCCGAGAAATGCACCCGCAAGATAGTGGTGCGCGATCTGTTCGGCGATGGGGCCGTCGACCATGCCTTCCTCGACCATGGAAACGAAGAGCGGGCAGGCCAGCGAGGTGACCTGGGCGCCGGGCCGCGAATGCAGGATGGCGCGCGGATAAGTGCCGGCCTGCACGGTGCTTTCGGTGGCGATCACCACGATGCGTCCGGCGGCGCTGGCATGGGCGGCGGCGGCGGCTCCCGGCTCGACCACGCCAATCACCGGCAGGCCGGGAAATTCGGCGCGCAACACCTCCAGCGCATGGGCCGACGAGGTGTTGTCGGCGACCACTAGGGCCTTGATGCCGATCTCGACCAGCGCGCGGGTGGCCTGGAGGGCGTATTGGCTGACCGCCTGGGCGCTCTTGGTGCCATAGGGCAGCCGGGCGGTGTCGCCCAGATAGACCAGGGATTCATGCGGCAGCCGGTCGCGCAAGGCCTTGAGCACGGTAAGGCCGCCGACGCCGGAATCGAACACGCCGATGGGCAGGTCGCGGCTTTTTGGGCTCATGGCTGGAATCTCCCTGGGATGGGCGGCGCATCTTGGCCGCTTACCGGTGAAAAGCAAGTGCTGCGGAACCCCGGCGGGGTCCGCTTGTTGGCATGCCGTGATGAATCACTCTGATGGGAGGACGGCATGATCGTTCGTGCGCTTCTCGCCGGCTTGCCGGCGCTGGTTCTGATGGCCGGGGCCGCCTCGGCGCAGACCGCGGCCGCCGGCGATGCTTCGGCGGGCGAGAAGGTCTTCAACCAATGCAAGGCCTGCCATACGGTCGAGGCCGGCAAGAACCGTGTCGGCCCCAGCTTGCACGGCGTGGTCGGGCGCAAGGCCGGCACGGTCGAGGGCTTCAACTATTCGCAGCCCATGAAGGATTCGGGCATGACCTGGACGCCCGAAAACCTGGACAAATATCTGGCTGACCCCAAGGCCACCATCCCCGGCAACAAGATGGCCTTTGCCGGACTGAAGAGCCCGCAGGACCGCGCCAACGTCATCGCCTATCTGTCCCAGCAGAAGTAACCCTCTTGCCCGTCACGCCGCCCTGCCGGCGGCGGTGTTTTGCCGGCGGGGCGCCGTGCCGTGGACATGCTCAACCGGCGCGCGCTCGGGGTCGCTGATGAAACAAGACATCGGAGGGTCGCGATGAGGACGCGCTATTTCGCCCTGATCTTGGGTATCGCGTTTCTGGGGGCCGGCATCCTGGGCTTCGTGCCCGCGCTGCTCAGTCTGCCCGAGGGGGCGCCGCCGCTGAGGCTGGAAAGCGGTCACGGCCACCTGCTCGGTCTGTTTCCGGTGAATGTGCTGCATAATCTGGTTCATTTGATCTTTGGTGTGTGGGGCATCGTGGTGTGGCGCAATTTCGCGGCGTCGCGGGTCTATGCGCGCTCGGTCGCCGTCATTTATGGCGTGCTGGCCGTCTTCGGCTTCATCCCTGGCCTGAACACCCTGTTCGGGCTGGTGCCGCTGCACGGTAACGACATCTGGCTGCACGGCCTGATCGCCATTGCCTCCGCCTATTTCGGCTATGCCCCGGTGACGAATGTTGAAAGCGCCGGCTCGGCGGTTCGCCGGCCCTGACGAAAAGACGGGGAACTTCCA
>JAEZFE010000363.1 GCA_023437865.1 Pseudomonadota bacterium
CGGGCAGACCTCGCCCGGGTGGGCGGCGACGTACTGGGCGGCCTTGACCTTGCGCAGCAGCTCCTTGGCGTCGCGGCCGATGCCGCCGGCGGTGATCTCGACGATCTGGATCTTGCCCTCGGGATCCACCACGAAGGTGCCACGGTCGGCGAGGCCCAAATCCTCGATCATCACCTCGAAATTGCGGCTGATGGTGCCGGTCGGGTCACCGACCATGGTGTAGCCGATCTTCTTGATGGCGGGCGAGCTGTCGTGCCAAGCCTTGTGGGCGAAATGGGTGTCGGTCGACACCGAATAGATCTCGACGCCCAGCTTCTGGAATTCGGCGTAGTTGTCGGCGAGGTCTTCCAGCTCGGTCGGGCACACGAAGGTGAAGTCGGCCGGGTAGAAGAAGACCACGGACCACTTGCCCTTCAGATCGGCATCGCTGACCTCGAGGAACTGGCCGTTCTTGAAGGCCTGGGCCTTGAAGGGCTTGATGGCGGTGTTGATGAGGGACATGTGCGATCTCTCCAGAGGCGTTGGTTTCGATGGCTGGAGAGTACGGGAATGGATGCTAGTGGTGAAATTGGTTATTCGCGCTACTCTAATCGAGATAGTCGATAATTCTGCTGGGCGCCGAGATTGGCTAAGGGAGGAGAATGCGGAAGCTGGTTCCCCTTCCCGGAATCGAGCGAACCGAGACCAGCAGGCCCAGCAGACGGCTGAGGCGGTCGACGATGGCCAGTCCCAGCCCCAGGCCGTGGCCCCGGTCCCGCGACGCATTTCCGACCTGATAGAAATCGTCGAAAATGTGGGTTAGGGTGTCCTCGGGAATGCCCATGCCGGTGTCCGCCACCTGAATTTCCAATCCTTCGGCCCGCCGGCGGCAGCCCAGCACGATGCCGCCATGTCGGGTGTAGCGTATGGCGTTCATCACCAGATTGCGTACCATGCGCTTCAGCAACACCCGGTCGGTGGTGACCTTGGCGCTGCATGCAACGCGGCGCAGGCGCAGCCCTGCGGCTTCCGCCACGCCCGAGCATTCGCCGGTGATCTCCTCAAGCACCTCGTTGATGGGGAAGGTGGCCGGCTTCGGCTGAACATTGCCGCTATCCAGCACTGACAGGTCGAGAATGGCGTTCAGCAATTCCTCGCCGCTTGCCATGGCCTTGCCCAGATGCTCGATGATACCGGTCAACTCGGGCGGGGCCTTGCCTTCCAGCACCTGGTGAAACAGCCGCATGGCCTGGAAAGGCTGGCGCAGATCGTGGCTGGCGGCGGCCAGGAAGGTGGACTTGGCCCGGTTCGCCCGCTCCGCCTCGACCCGCGCCTCGTCGGCCAGCGTGCGAGCCGCGGCCAGGGCGCGCTCCCGCTCGATGACCTCGGAGATGTCGATGGACGCCCCCGTTATGCCGGCCAGACGCCCGTCTTCGTCGAAGATCGGCCGTGCGGCGCTAATGAAGTGTCTGCAAAGGCCATTGATGGCGGTCAGCCGCAGCTCCCGCCGCAGCGGGGCCTGCTGATCCAGCACCTCGGCGAAAAAATCGTGGAGCTGCTGCGCGCTGTCTGCTTCGAAGAAGTCGAAGGGGGTGCGGCCAATGGCCCGATGATCGGCGGCGCCGACTTGATTGTTGTAGACCCAGCTGTAGCGCAGCTTAGTGTCGAGGGTGAACACCACGGTGGGATTGACCGCCAGCGCCGCCTTGAAGCGCTGCTCGATCGCCTCGCGCTCGCCGGTCTCGTGCTTCAGCCGGCGGGCAAGCACCAGCGCGTAGATGCCCAGTCCCGCACAAGCGGCAGCCAGCAGGCTCAGCGACGCTATCATCCAGGGTGAATAATATGGCGATACCATAACCTCAGATTATAGCGAGGCGCAGGTATTCTGTCCTGGCCGCCGCGAGAATGACCCATATGCAAAAGGTCAGGCCCGCAGGTTGACCTCCACGATCACCGTATCGTCAGGGAATTCGGCTTCATGCCAGGCACCCGCCTCCAGCCGGATCACCGAGCCCGCCGCCAACGTTACGGTGCCGGTCGCGGTGGTCAGCACCACCGTGCCCGATTGGACCAGGATGAACTGCTCGTGCGGATGGTCGTGGCGTGGCGCGCTCGTCCCCGCCGGGATCACGATCCGCTTCAGATCGGCGCCCTCGCCGGCGAACAGGGTGCGGGTCACCCCGTTGGTCACTTCGGTGGGCAGGGTGTTCCAGTGGGCGGTGGTAGGCATCGCGGCTCCGATGGAGGGTGGGGAGCGCAGTGTATCAATATGCCGTCAACCCCGCCGCCTGGAAGATGCCCACCGCTTCCGCGACCTGCTCGGGCGTTGGCGGCTGCTTGCCGGCCAGTTCGTAGGTCAGGCCCAAGGCCTGCCACTTGCTTTCGCCCAGTTGGTGGAACGGCAACACGTCCACCCGCTCGATATTGCCCAAGGACGCGGCGAAGGCCGCCACGCCCTCCACCTGGGTGCGGTCGTCGTTGATGCCGGGCAGCAACACGTAGCGCAGCCACACGCTCTTGTTCAGGCCAGCCAGCCGGCGGGCGAAGGCCAGCGTCGGCTCCAGCTCGTGATGGGTCAGCCAGCGATAGGTGTCGGGGTTCCATGCCTTGATATCGAGCAGTACCAAGTCCACGTCGGCCAGCAACTCGTCGGAGGCCCAGGCGCCAAGCGCGCCTGAGGTGTCGAGGGCCACGTGCAGGCCCCATTGCTTGGCGCCTCTCGCCACGGCGGCGACGAAGGGCGCCTGGGTCAGCGGCTCGCCGCCGGTGATGGTGATGCCGCCGCGCCGCAACGCCATGCGGTAGCGGCCGATCCTTTCCATCACCGAGGCCAGCGGCATTGGCTTGGCGTTCTTGCGGTGCCAGGTGTCGGGGTTATGGCAGTACTTGCAGCGCAGCGGGCAGCCCGCCAGAAACAGCACGAAGCGCCAGCCGGGGCCATCTAGCCCGGCCGAGGTTTCGTAGGAATGGACCCAGCCCATGGGGGCCGGGTTCGCGTGGGGATCACACCCTGCTATGGAATGTGCGGCCGATGACATCAAGCTGCTGCTCCCTGGTCAGGCGGATGAAGTTCACGGCATAGCCCGACACCCGGATGGTCAGCTGGGGATAGTTCTCCGGGTGCTCCATGGCGTCCTTAAGGGTCGCTGGGTCGAGGACGTTGACATTCATGTGGAAGCCCGCCGCGTCCATATAGCTGTCCAACCCGGCGACGAAATTGTCGATCTGATCGGCGGGCGTGCGGCCCAACGCGCTGGGCAGCATGGAGGCGGTCATGGAGATGCCGTCCTGGGCATGCTCATAGGGCAGCTTCGCCACCGACAGGGCGCTCGCCAGCAGGCCATGGTGATCACGGCCATGCATGGGATTGGCGCCGGGCGCGAACGGCTCGCCGCGCTTGCGGCCATCCGGAGTCGAGCCGGTGTGTTTGCCGTAGACCACGTTGGACGTAATGGTCAACACCGACTGGGTGTGCTGGGCATCGCGATAGGTGGGGTGGCGGCGTACCTTGTCCATGAACGCCCGCACCACCTCGACGGCGATGGAATCCACCCGGTCGTCATTGTTGCCGAAGGTGGGAAATTCACCCTCGACATCGTACTCGATGGCCAGGCCCGTCGCGTCGCGCACCGGCCGCACCGTGGCGTACTTGATCGCGGACAGCGAATCCGCCACCACCGACAGGCCGGCGATACCGCAGGCCATGGTGCGCAGGACCTCGCGGTCGTGCAGCGCCATCTCCAGCCGCTCGTAGCAATACTTGTCGTGCATGTAGTGGATGCAATTGAGCGCGTTGACGTAAACCCGCGCCAGCCAATCCATCATGGAATCGAACGCCCTCCACACCTCGTCATAGCGCAACACCTCGCCGGTCAGCGCGGGGTGGGGTGGGGCGATCTGCTCTCCGGTGATCTCGTCACGGCCGCCATTGATGGCGTAAAGCAGGGTCTTGGCCAGATTGGCGCGGGCGCCGAAGAACTGCATCTGCTTGCCCACCTTCATGGCCGAGACGCAGCAGGCGATAGCGCAATCATCGCCGAAGCGCGGGCGCATCAACTCGTCCGATTCGTATTGCAGCGAACTGGTCTCGATGCTGATGGCGGCGCAGAAGCGCTTGAAGCCGTCGGGCAGTTCGGGCGACCACAGCACGGTCAGGTTGGGCTCGGGCGCCGGGCCCAGGTTGCGCAGGGTCTGCAGCAGGCGGAAGCTGGTCTTGGTCACCAGCGGGCGGCCATCCTCGCCCATGCCGCCGATGGCCTCGGTCACCCAGGTGGGATCGCCCGAGAACAGGGCATCGTATTCCGGGGTGCGCAGGAAGCGGACCATTCGCAGCTTGATGACGAAATCGTCGATCAGTTCCTGAGCCTCGCTTTCACCGAAGCGCCCCTCGGCCAGGTCGCGTTCGAAATACACATCGAGGAAAGTGGATACGCGGCCCAGGCTCATGGCGGCGCCGTTTTGCTCCTTCACCGCGCCCAGATAGGCGAAATACAGCCATTGCACGGCCTCACGGGCGTCGGCGGCGGGGCGCGAGATGTCGAAGCCGTAGCTCGCGGCCATTTCCTTCAATTCATCCAGCGCCCGGGTCTGCTCCGCCAGTTCCTCGCGGGCCCGGATGGTCGGCTCGGTCGACGCCAGATCGTCGAGTTCGGCGCGCTCAGCCTCCTTGGCAGCGATCAGGAAATCGACGCCGTAGAGCGGAACCCGCCGGTAATCACCGATGATGCGGCCGCGGCCATAGGAATCAGGCAGGCCGGTGACGATGTGGCTTGAGCGCGCCCGCTTGATCTCGGGGGTATAGGCGTCGAACACCGCCGCGTTGTGAGTCTTGCGGTAGCGCGTGAAGATCTCGTGCACAATGGGATCAGGGGTGAAGCCATAGGCCTCGAGCCCGGTTTCCACCATGCGCAGACCGCCCGCTGGCATGATGGCGCGCCTAAGCGGCGCGTCGGTCTGCAGCCCGACGATCCTTTCCAGCTTGCGGTCGATGTAGCCGGGACGGTGGGTGGTGATGCCGCTGGGGGTGTGGGCATCCACGTCGAGCACGCCGCCCTTGGCGCGTTCGGCTTTCAGCAGATCGGACACCGTGGCCCACAGCTCTCGGGTGCGTGCCGTGGCCGATGCCAGGAAGCGCTCGTCGCCGTGATAGGGGGTGTAATTGGTCTGGATGAAGGCGCGCAGATCGACGCGCTCACGCCACGTTCCACCGGTGAGGCCGCGCCAGGGATCGGTGGGAGTGGTACCCATCGAACCCGCAGGCGCTTGATCCGGCTGGACTGCTTTCAGCGTGCCCATTCTTCCTCCTAGAGCGTGCAAACCCTTGACGAAAGGAACATAGGACTCGGTCCAAGCGCGACGGAATGGGTAACCCCATGGGCGGCCTTAATTGATCTGCGCTACCTCCTTCGCCCATGGCCGCTCCTGCGCGGCGCCCGGGATTGTTAAGCAGCCGGAGGTGCGGCATGCCCGAATCCATCGCTGACGCCCACACGCCTGAGGAAATCGCCGCCCGCGCGCTGGAGGCCGGGGCCAAGAAGGCCAAGCGCGACCTGCCCGGCATGCTGGCGCTGGCCGTC
>JAEZFE010000412.1 GCA_023437865.1 Pseudomonadota bacterium
GACCCGCAGGGCCGCGTGTATCTGTACGCCGCACCTTAAGACCGCCTGGCCTACATTTCGGCCAAGGACAACAAGGAAGCCACCTTCGACCCGGCCAAGGTGGCGGGCAAGCTGGTGATCATTGGCACGTCTGCGGCAGGCCTGCTCGATATCCGGACCACGGCGCTGGACCGCTATATCCCCGGCGTCGACGTGCATGCCCAGATCATCGAGACGGTGCTGACCGGCATGCAGCTGAGCGTGCCGCTGGAAGCCGATTTCGTCGAGAAGATGGCAACGATCACGGTGGCGCTGCTGATGATCGTGCTGGTGCCGATGATTGGTGCGCGCTGGACCCTGCTGGTGTTCCTGGGCGCCACCGGCAGCATGGCCGGATGGTCATGGTGGCACTTCGTGTCGGACCGCACGCTGTACGACGCCGTCTTCCCCTCGCTGACGGCGTTGCTGTTGTTCATCCAGCTGACCTATTGGGGCTATGCCAGCGAAGAGGCGCAGCGCCGCCAGGTCCGCACCGCCTTTGGCCGCTACCTGTCGCCGGCCCTGGTTGAAAAGCTGGCCAAGGACCCCTCGCACCTGAAGCTGGGTGGTGAGATGCGCGACATGACGCTGCTGTTTTGCGACGTGCGCGGCTTCACCACCATCTCGGAACTGTTCGACGCCCAGGGCCTGACCCGGTTGATCAACCGGTTCCTCACGCCCATGACCAATGTGATCCTCGATCGCTTCGGCACCATCGACAAATACATGGGCGACTGCATCATGGCGTTCTGGAACGCGCCGCTTGACGACGAGGACCACGCGCGCCACGCCTGCGAATCCGCGCTCGCCATGATGGAGACGCTGGGCCCGCTCAACGATTCACTGGAGCAGGAGGCCAAGGCGGAAAACCGCCGCCACGTGCCGATCAAGATCGGCATTGGCCTTAATTCTGGTGGCGTCTGCGTGGGCAACATGGGCTCGGACCAGCGCTTCGACTATTCGGTGCTGGGCGACACGGTCAATCTGGCCTCGCGCCTGGAAGGCCAGAGCAAGCCCTATGGCGTGCACATCGTCATTGGTGATGAAACCCGCAAGCGTGCGCCCGATTATGCCGCCCTGGAACTCGACCTCATCAAGGTGAAGGGCAAGACCGAGGCGGTACGTATCTGGACCCTGCTGGGCCGCCCAGCCATCGCTCAGGAAGGTTGGTTCAAGGAGCTGGAGGCCGCCCACAACGCTATGCTGGCGGCCTATCGCGGCCAGAATTGGGCTGAGGCTCGCGCCCAGATCGCCCGCTGCCGCACCCTCCAGGGCGAGCTGCATATCGAGGGGTTCTACGAGCTGATGGAGGAGCGCATCAGCGAGTTCGAGGCCAACCCGCCCGGCGTGGACTGGGATGGCGTTTTCACGGCCACGTCGAAATAGGCATCATCAACAAAAAGGCCCTCTCCCACCGGGAGAGGGCCTTTTTTGCTAGGGCTGCATCAGTTTGTCGCCAGCGAGCGGACACGCGCCTGCATGGCGGCGGGCGAGCCGTCGGGCAGGTCGTCGCCGAACGCGTTGGCGCTGACCGGGACATAGGCCGGCGCCGGTGCGGCGGCGGGCAGGGGGGCAGCGGCCACCGGGGCAACCGCCACCGGTAGCGGGGCCGGCGGCTCGACGGCGCGCGGCGCGGTCAGCTCGGGCGCAGGCTGCTTGAAACTGGCCTTGGCGGGCACCGGGGCGCTTTCGATGTTGTTCACTTCCAGCGCGCCCATGCCGGCCAGCACCTCATACGAGAACTGGATGGCATCGTAATAGGCGACGGTGTAGTTGATCCGCGCGTCGTTGATGCGGGTTTCCTCGTCCAGCACGTCCTGCACGGTGGCCTTGCCGGCCTCGCGGCGCTTCTGCTGGGCCTTCCACACTTCCTCGGCCAGGACGGCGGCGTTCTCCAGCAGCCCCATGCGCTCGCGCGCGGTTTGCAGCTTGTGCCAGGAAATCTTGACCGCCTCGGAAACCTTGCGGTTGGTGTAGAGCGAGGAATCCTGGGCGGCGGCGTGGTCATAGGACGCCTGGGCCACTTGGGCGGTGGTCTTGAAGCCCGAGAACAGCTCCCAGCTGGCGGTCAACAGCAGCGACCAGTCGCGGCGCACGCCGATGGTGGCGTTCTTGTCGTTCTCGTAGTCAGCGCGGCCGACCAGATCGATGTTCGGGTAATAACCGGACTCGGCGGTGCGGCGCAGCTCACTGGTGCGCTCGACGGCCTTGGTGGCGGTCTCGATCTGCGGATTGTCGCGCTGGGCGGTACGGATGGCATCTTCCAGTTGGGGCGGGATCAGCGCGGCCGGCACCGGCGGATCACTCAGGCGGGCCACATCGGGGGCGCGGCCGAACACCTGGGTGTAGCGCGCCACCGCGGCGTGGAAATTGCCCTCGAAATTCACCCGGCGCTCCTTGGCGACCTGCAGGCGCTGCTTGGCGGCCAGCACGTCGGAGGCGATGCCCGATCCCTTCTGGACGCGTTCGTCCTCCAGGTTCAGCTGTTCCTGGATCTTGCGTTCATTGTCGCGCGCCAACTGGATTTGCTTGGCTTGGCGCAGCACATCCACGTAGGCGTTGACGCCTTCCAGGATGGCGTTCTGGCGGGTGGCCCGCAATTCGGCTTCCGACGCGTCGCGCGAAATCTTGGCCGCGTCCACCGAGGCATCGGTCAGAAAGCCGTCGAACAACCGCTGGGTCACCACTACGCCCGCGGTTTCGCGGCCTTTGTAGAAGGCCTTGCCCTCGGTGTTGCGGCGCTGGGCGCTGTCGACATATTCCGGGCCGGTATCACCGTTCACGCGGACGGTCGGCAGGTAGCCTGCGCGTGCGGCGCGGATGCCTTCCTCGGCCGCCTTGGTGTTCTTTTGGCGGGCCTGAATTTGGGGGTGTGCGTCAACCAGCGCGTTAAGCTCTTGGACAAGGGTCTGCGCTCCGGCGGGGCAGCCCCAAGCTGTCGCCAACGCAATAATGCAAGTCCCGAGACCGGTACCAACTCTCCGGTGAAGCAAGATCAACCCCCCTTTTGCAATGGAGCACCCCCAATGCGCCCCCGCTACCCGTTTATAGCGCAGTGATTGGCCAATGCCTAGGGGAACTGGGCCATGTTCCCTCCTCAAAGCCAAGCATGCAGCCGATCGTGGGTGGCCCGACGCATTTTTTTAACGCAACGAAAGCGGGTTGTTAAGGTCGTTGAATGCTGCGTTGAGCCGGAGTTTTAGGCATTTATGCTACTCAATCGGGAATATGTGTGATATTGATGCCCTTAGTTGTCGCAGATCAGGGTGGGTAGACGAGATGTCGCGTACAGCCTCCATCTCTCCAAGGCTTCCGATCACTCGGGCGGAACGTGTCCGTCTCCAGCTTGCCGCAGAAATTGTTGGCGGCGAGTTCCGTGCCGGCACCCGGCTGGACGAGGTGTTCCAATCGAACCGCATGGGGGTGTCGCGCACGCCACTGCGCGAAGCAGTACGCCAGTTGGCCTCGTTGGGAATGGTCGAGAACCGGCCGCATCGCGGTGTGGTGGTGGCCGAGCGGGTGGGGGAAGCGCTGTTTGAGGCCCTGGGGGAGATCGAAGCCACCTGCGCCGCTTTTGCCGCCTTACGGATGACCGCCGATGAGCGAACGGAAATGGCCATCGCCGCCGCAACCAACGGAGATTGGCTGGGGGCGCTTCACCGGGGGGCGGGTAATGCGGTTCTGGTTGGGCTGCTGGAGACGTTGTGGCAGCCTATTCTGGAGGACGAAAGCGGCCAGCCGCGCCCGTTGATGACGGTGGAATCGCGGCGCGCCCTGGGCAGCCGCGTCGCCTCGGCGGTGATTGCCGGCAATGCCGCTCTGGCCGCCGCGTCCGTCCGTGAGTTCGTGCACAGCGCCGCTACTGCCTTCAACGGAGCCCCCGCCCGGCGAGCGGGCGGCAAGCTCTAGGGGCTCAGTCGATCACCGCCGGTGGAT
>JAEZFE010000510.1 GCA_023437865.1 Pseudomonadota bacterium
GGCCATAGGTGCGCGGATCGGTGTAGAAAACCCCGGTGTAAAGCCCCGATGTCGCGCCGGAGAGGTAATGCCCGTTGACCCCGGCAGTATCGCCCAGGTTGCGGGCATAGGCTTCCAGCGACCAGGCGCCGGATGGCGGCTTCAGGGTCAGGATCAGATTGGCCATGCTGTACCCGGCGATGCGATCGGCACCGTCATTGAAGATTCGGCCATACATCTGCGCCCGCCAATAGACATCCGCCCGCGCCGACACGGCAAAGCCGCCATCGAGGGGGTGCGTATATTCGGTGCCGAAGCTCAGGGAGGCGGGAGGCGTGTTGCCCAGCCAGTTGCCTTTTAGATTGCGCGCCACGCCGGTCAGGGTTCCGCCGATGGCCGGATTGGTCTGGGAAAAGTTCGTAGCGGCCAGCAGGCCGGCCAGCTGCGGATTGTTGAGGCTGAGGGCGTAGAAGCTGTTGGCCGTATCGGTGGAGGCATAACAGCTGCCATAGGCGGTGCGGGCGACCCCCGACGCCGCCAGGGCGTCAGTGCCGCCGGGCGGGGCATAGAACAGCCCCTGCGACGCGGCCTGCAAGGTGGCGAAATCGGCGTTGAAGTTGCTGCCATTGTAATACAGCACGCAATTGGCCGCGTTGGTCGACGTCAGGTTGCCATCCTTGATCAGGAGGGTGTTGGGCTGCCCCGCGGTGGGATTGCGCGTGTCGATCTGCGCCGTGTTGCCGACGCGGGAGTCGATCCAGTCCAGGTTCAGGTTGAAGGACAGCCTGTCCGTCGCGGCCCAGCGCAGTTCACCTTCGACGCCGTGCAGACGGGCGTTGATGTTGGTGTTGACCGAAGTGTTCGCGATGATGACCGAGGTCTGATAGTCGCGATAGTCATAGCGCCACAGCGTGAGGTTCGCTTCCACCGCGCCGCCGAAAAGGCGATTCTTGGTGCCGATCTCATAGGCGTCGATGGATTCGGGTTTGTAGGTGGCGGGAATGCCCGCCAGGTTGCCCGCCTGGATGCCGGGATTGCTACCGCCGGCCTTGTAGCCCCGCGAATAGGACGCATAGATCAGCGTGCTGTCGGTGAAATCCAGTTCGGGGGTATAGCTGATGACGGCGCGTCCGGTGAGCTTGTGGAACTTGTTGCGCGTTTCCTGCCAGAGCTGGCGTCCGGGCCGCGAGGGATCGAAGTCCGCCTGCCCCTGCGCCACGAGCGCTGCCAGCGCCGCCGCTTCGTCGGTGGTGCCGGATGGAATCAATCCATTGAGCGAGGCGATCCGGCCCTGGTAGCTTTTGCGATCTTCGGTGCCGCGCAGACCCAAGGTCAGCTTCAGCTTTTCCGGGATCGCATCGAAATAGAGCTCGCCATAAACCGCCTTGGAATCGGTCACGACCCGCGCGCCCTGATTGTGATAATAGGGCGGCCCATAGATGCAGCCTCGCACATTGGCGCAAAGCGCAGGCGCCTGGAGCGGTCCCAGCAGCGCACCCAGCAATGTTTCGCCGTAATCCTGCGAGTTGGATGAAAGATAGTAGTCAGCCGGCGTGTGCGCGCGCAGATAATAGGCCGCGGCGAGAAAATTCAGCCGTCCCGGCAGGTCGCTGGCAAGCCGCAGTTCGAAGGAATGCTGCCGGTTGAACCCTTTGGACCGGTCAAACACCTGGCCGCGCGGCGAATAGCCCGCAATGCCCCCGCCGACCACGCCCAGATTGCTGAAACTGGAGCCGGGCAAGGTACCGGCATAGGCGGGATTGAGCACGAAGGCATAGGGCCCGCTCACCGGATTGGCATAGGAGGCCGGCACCACGCCAGCACCGGCATAGGCGTTCAGCACGCCCTGGAATGTCGCAAGGCTGGTCCCCAGCATGGCCGGATTGAAGGCGGGCGCCGGCTGACCGGTGTAGCTTTGGGTCGAGAGAAAATAACTGTCGGCATAATTGGCCACGAAGCTGAGTTGCAGGCCATCCGTCAGCCAATGGCTGGCATTGAGGGTGATGGTGTTGCTGCGCGTGTTCAGGCGCGGTGCGACATCGGTGCTGACGACACGCGGGTCTGCCGGCACTGCGCCCGCCGGGGCCACGAATGGCTGGGCCAGATCGAACAAGCCCAGATTGGCGGCGGCGGTTCGCGCCGCTGCGGGGGCAAAACCCAGTGCCTGGAACACAGGCTGAAACGTCAGGCCCAGTGCCTGGCGCGAAACGGGAATGGCGAAGAAGGTGGCATTCAGATTGACCGGGCCATTGGTGAGCCGGTCCGGCAGACAGCCGAGCGTGCCGGTGGGATCGGTGTCGCAGAGTTGCTTGTGGGCACGCAGACGGCTGTCAGCCTCTGCCGCGTGGGATGCGATGAGGTCCACAATGGTGTCCTCGCCGGGCTGCCAGCGCAGCGAGGCGCGCAGCGACCACAGATCGCGGGAATCCAGACGTCCTGGCGCATTGCCGCCAAAGGTGTTGCGTGTCCAGCCATCGTGGCGAACCCAATTGCCCGCCAGCCGCAGGCCCAGTTCACCGGAAACAAGCGGCAGATTCATCATGCCACTGATCTCGGCGGCATTGTGGTTGCCATAGCTGGCCGCCAGGCTGGAGTCGTAAGTGTCCAGTGCCGGGCGCGCCGTGAACAGATTGACCGCTCCACCCGTGGCGCCACGCCCGTAGAGCGTGGATTGCGGACCGCGCAGAATCTCGATGCGATCCATGTCGTAGAATTGCGCGGAATCGATCGGTGGCACGGCGTAATAGACATCGTCGATATTGAAGGCGACGCCGAATTCGCTATCCCCGGAAATGACCTGGGTGCCGATGCCCCGAATGGAGAAGTTCGAACTGGTGAATTGGTTCTTGGTGTAGGTGACGCTGGGCGTGGCGAACTGGATGTCCCGGACCCCCTCGATACGCCGCCCGACGATGTCGGACGCCTGGAACGCCGTAACGGCTATGGGAACGGACTGCAGGTCCTCGAGCCGCTTTTCGGCAGATACCGTGACGGTTTCGATCACCTGGGCGCGCGCCGCGACGGCCAAGGCCGGCAGGGCGACAGAGGCCAGGAGCAGAGTCAGGCGGGAACGGGCTCCCGGACGGCGGCGGACGATCATGCGGCTTCCCCTCGCCTTCAGGTCCGGTACATTGGCCGGACCGCTATTGCCGCATCAGGTCAGGCACCTGTGCGCAGGGCAAGATGGTTAAGCCGACATTCTTGACGATTCCTGAACAAGGCGAGCCGGGGGCTTCAACCATCCCCTAAAGAGGGGGCAAGACTGCGCGGACGCAGGGCATCGAACGCTCCCGCCAGGAAAAGCCCGGCGAAGTAGCCGCCCAGATGGGCCTGCCACGCGATGGCGCCATCGCTGCCCAGGAATCCTGCCCCGATGATGCCCATCACCAGGTTCAGGGCTGCCCAGGCTGCCGTAAAGCTGAGTATGGGACGGGACAGAATGGGCGCCAGCCTGATTTCACCGGGCATGGCCCAGGGAAACAGCCCTGGCATCAGGCGCAGGCCGGCGGCCATCAGGCCCGACACCGCGCCAGAAGCCCCGACCACGGGGGCGGGCGAGCCCCAGTTGAGCAGCAGATAGGCTCCCGCACCGGCCACGCCACAGACCAGGAAGAACAAGATAAAGAGAGGCGCACCGAACCGCCGCGCCACGATGGGCCCGAAGGCCAGGAGCCACAGGCTGTTCAGCACCACATGGGGCCAGTCACCATGCAGGAAGACGTGGCTGACAAAGGGTATTGCCATGTCCCACAGGTTACCGGGGAAAGCGTAACGGGCCGGAATGAAGGCATAAGCGATGATGATGTCGGTGGATTGGGCGGCATCCAACAGCAGGACGCGCGCCGCATGGGCAGCCAGGAGCAGGACGATCAGCCACAGCACCACTGCGGGTGCCTGCAGCGCCGGCTGACGCGCCGGACCGGGTTGGAGAAAAGCCATGGCCCATATCACCCATCCTGATTGTCTGTGCCAATAGGAAACAGACCGGCGCCCTGAAACGGGCCAGAAGGCCATGGACGGGACGGCGCCCGCAGAGGCGGGATACGCCGCAAATGTCCCGCGCTGGCCGGAGCCCGGCCTGGCGGATGCCGGAAAGCCGCGATTCGTGTCGAAGCGATACGGCAAACCCTTAACGCGCATTAAGAACTGGCACGCAGGTTGCGAGAAGGCTGGCGAGCCAATTCGGATACTGTCATGCGCCAGTTCAAGTCCCTCGCCCTTGTCGCCCTCCTTGCCAGCGTTACCGCCACGGCGGCCAATGCACAGGATTACGCCAATTCCGGCCTTTATAATGGTTACGGCGCGGCGCTGAACGCGAACTCGAACTTCCGGCTGCGCGACGACAACAACAACCTGACCATGGTCAATGGCCAGATCACCTCCGGCAACATCGGCGCGAACCAGGGTAACCAGACGGCCTCTGCGGGAGTTGGCACGAGCGGTGCAGGTGCAGCCTATGGCCAGGCCCAAGCGATCGGCAATCAGCTGCAGGTCCAGGTCATCGGCTGGAACAACACAGTCATCGTCGACTCTACACAGATCAATACCGGCAGTCAGAACGCCACCGTCAATTTGAACAAGCACTGAAACGCAGAGAGCAAGGGAAGCCCCGCCCATGACGCCCCGTGGACGCAAATATCTGAAGAAGCCGCTGGCTCTGTTGCTGGCCGCTTCCCTCGGCCTCGGCGGCTGCATCAGCCCGGAAGCCAATGGCGAGGGCCGTTACACCGATCCGATCGGCGGCGCGCCGGTGATCTCGAACGAGACGCCCTATTCCGCCTCCCTGCGCTGCATGTCGGGCTTCACCCGCATGCGCCCGATCAAGATCGCGGTGGGACAGATTTCCGACTACACCGGCAAGACTGAATCCGACGGCTCGGGCCGCAAGATCACCGCCGGCGCGGCCCTGATGGCGATGAGCGCCCTGGCCAAGGCCGGCGTGCCGATGGTCGAGCGTTTCGACACCTCGGTTGCCGAAATGGAACTGAAATACGCCAACAACAAGCTGATCACCGAAGACATGCCGCGCCAGCCCGGCGACTATCGCAAGATCATGTCCGGCTCGATCCCCGGTTCGGACTTCTACATTGTGGGCGGCATCACCGAGCTGAACTTCAACATTCGCTCGGAAAACCTGGGCGGCAATGGCGGCGGCACCGGCACGGCCGCCACCAAGGGCACCTTCGGCGGCAGCCTGTATGTGATGAACATCGGCATGGACCTGCGCCTGATCAATTCGATCACGCTGGAAGTGGTGGATGTGGTGTCCTACCAGAAGCAGATCATCGGCCGCCAGGTTTCGGCCGGCGTGTTCAGCTTCCTGGGCACCAACTTCTTCGACGCGTCGATGGGCGAAAGCGCCCTGGAACCGGTCCAGCTCGCGGTGCGCTCGGTGCTGGAACGCGGCGTCATGGAAATGATCGGCCGCGCCTATGGCTCGCCGACCGGCGCCTGCGCAGTTGCGGTGGATTACCTGAATGGCAATCCCTATGGCCCCAACCCGTACCAGATGCAGGCGATGGCCTACCAGCAGCCCTATGCCTATCAGCAGCCTTACGCTTACCAGCAGCCCTATGCCTATCAGGCGCCGGCCGCCGTCAACCGGGGCAACCCGTATCGCGGCTACAGCGCACCCGATCCGATGGGCAGCGCCTTCCTTCGTCCCGGATACTGATCCGCATCACCTGAATCAGACACGCCTGCGACCGATTTATGGAGAACATGATGACCAAACTTAAGACCCTGATCCTGGCTTCGGCCCTGGCCTTCTCGGCCCCTGCCTTCGCCCAGAGCTATGGCACCACCAACTGGGACAATCCCTATGGCAGCGGACTGGCCAACGTGCTGAACGGCCAGGTGACCCTGCAGACCCAGTGGTCGAACATCAACACCGTGATCGACTCGGTGGGTGGCGACGTTGCCCTGCAGGGCGCCGCGGCCGGCAACCTGGTGGATGTCATGACCATGAATGACACCAAGGTGGTCTCAAGCCAGTATGTTGGCCCCGACGCCGCCATCGGCTCGGATATTCGCGCCGACATCTCCAATGTCTGGGGCAGCGTGGGTATCGCCAATCAGGCCGTCTGTAACGGCGCGACCTTCTCGACCGACCCGATCCTGACTTCGGTGAACAGCACCCAGGAATGTCGCTCGCTGGATCCCTCGGCGGCCATTCACGCCAACGTGAACGGCGTGGTGGGTGACATGGCCGTGCAATCGCTGGCGATGGGCAACAC
>JAEZFE010000511.1 GCA_023437865.1 Pseudomonadota bacterium
GAATGGGACTCAGTGGTGGTCGCCACCGGCCCACTGACCTCGCCGCCGCTGGCCGAGGCCATCCGCACGGTGACCGGCGAGGCATCGCTGTCGTTCTTCGACGCCATTGCGCCGATCATTCACAAGGACAGTATCGACTTTTCCAAGGCCTGGTTTCAGTCGCGCTACGACAAGGGCGAGGGCTCGGATTACATCAATTGCCCGCTGACCAAGGACGAGTATTACGCCTTCATCGATGCGCTGCTGGCCGGCGAGAAGGTGCCGTTCCACGAGTGGGAGAAGGACACACCGTATTTCGAGGGCTGCCTGCCCATCGAGGTCATGGCCGAGCGGGGCCGCGAGACGCTGGCCTACGGCCCCGGCAAGCCCGTAGGCCTGACCAACCCCAACGGTCCCAAGCCTTACGCGGTGATCCAGCTGCGCCAGGATAACGCGCTGGGCACGCTCTACAACATGGTCGGGTTCCAGACCAAGCTCCGCCACGGCGAGCAGACCCGCATCTTCCGCATGATCCCCGGCCTGGAGAACGCCGAGTTCGCTCGTCTGGGCGGCCTGCACCGCAACACCTTCGTCAACGGGCCGGTCGTGCTGACGCCCACCCTGGCGCTGAAGAACCAGCCGCGGCTGCGCTTGGCGGGGCAGATCACCGGCTGCGAGGGCTATGTGGAAAGCACCGCCATCGGCCTGCTTGCCGGCCGCTTCGCCGCCGCCGAGCGGTTGGGCCGCGAGTTGCCCGCCCCGCCGGCCGAAACCGCCCTGGGCGCGATTCTGGCCCACGTTACCGGTGGCGCCAATGCCGAGACCTACCAGCCCATGAACATCAATTTCGGCTTGTTCCCGCCGCCGCCCGAGCGCGACGAGCGGGGAAAGCGGGTCAAGGGCCGCGATCGCAAGAAACTCTACAGCGACCGCGCCCGCGCGGCGCTGCCGGCGTGGCTTGCGGCCGCCGAACTAGAACCGGTCGCCTAGCCAATCCAGCATGGTCGAAGCCGTCCGTTCCCACGTGGTGTCGAGCATCATCACGTGGGGAACGGCGTGCAACACGGTCATCTCGGCGCCCCAATAGGTGGCAGCCAGCGCCAAATCGCTGTAGGGAATGAACGCGTCCTCGTCGCCGCCCAGCACCAGAGCGGGGATGCTGGGCCGCGGCATCAGGTTGAACCATTGCGGCAGCAGCAATTCGTTGGCCGCCTGCTGCGATTCGCGCTGGAACAGCGGCACATACTTCCCGGCCAGATCGACCGGAAAGTCGTCCGAGAACATCTTGCGCCGCATCACCTCGAAATCTACACCCTCGGGCCCCACGGTCTGCAAGCGGCCCAATTGCCACAGCAGATCCGGGTGGCGCAGCGCCATGTGGGTAAAGGCCGAGCCCAGGCCAGCGGGGCCGACGGAAGCCAGCATGACCAGCCCAGCGACCGAATTGCGACAGGCGAAACGCTGAGCCACCATGCCGCCCAACGAATGGCCGATGACCACCGGTGGCCGCCCCAGGCCCTCCACCGCTTTCGCCACATCCACCATATAATCGCCCAGACCGAAGGCGTCGAGCCGGTCGCCGCCCTCGCTCAAGCCGTGGCCCGACAGCGACACCGCCAGGCACTGCCAGCCGGCCTGGGCGAAATAGGGCAGGAAATGCTCGGCCCATATCCAGGCCCCACAATAGGACCCGTGGACGAACAGCAGCGGCGGTTTGTCCGATGCCTCTCCGGCCTTGAGGATCTCCAACTCCATGGCGCCCTCGGGGTTCAGCCCTTGCGTTCGATCAGCTCGACTTTATACCCGTCAGGGTCTTCAATGAAGGCGATCACCGTGCTGCCGTGTTTCATGGGGCCCGGCGGCCGGGTGATCTTGGCGCCATTGGCGGCCAGCTTGTCACAGGCGTCATAAATGTCGGGCACGCCCAGCGCGATGTGGCCGTAGCCGGTGCCGATGTCGTAGGATTCGGTGTCCCAGTTATGGGTCAGTTCGAGAACGGTATTGCTGTCCTCGGCACCGTAGCCCACGAAGGCCAGGGTAAACCGGCCCTCGGGGTAATCGGTGCGGCGCAGAAGGCTCATGCCCAGCAGGCGGGTATAGAAATCGATGGAGCGATCCAGATTGCCCACGCGAAGCATGGTGTGGAGCATGCGCCAGCTCATAGCTTTCTCCTCTCGGCAATGAAATCGAGCACGGTTGTGGCGGCACGATCGCTCGGGCTTGCCGAGCCGCAGCCCAACCGCACCATACCCTCGCGCATCTGGCCACGCCGCGCCGCACGCAGCGGCTCCTCGTCCAGAAGGCGGGCCAGTTCGGGGGCGATCAGTTCGGCCCGGCACCTGTCCTGCAGGTATTCCGGCATGATTGCGCTGTCCATGACGATGTTGACCAGGGTCGCCCACTTGATCTTCAAGCCCATGAAGTTCTGGGCCACGTAGGCGGTAAGCGGCGAAACCTTGTAGGTAATGACGGTGGGAAGCCCCGCCAAAGCCAATTCGAGCGCTACCGTCCCTGAAGCGGCAAGGCCACAGGTGCCGGCGGCGAAGGCATCGTATTTCTCGGCGCGGCCCTCGACGATGATTGTGCTTAGCGGCCAAGTGGCGGCAGCGGCCTTGACC
>JAEZFE010000018.1 GCA_023437865.1 Pseudomonadota bacterium
TCCGCTCATCTGACGCTCGGGTCGTCTTGACCGGGGCGGTGGTTTTGCCACAGGCCCGCGACCGAATTCAAAGTTTTTCCAATGGAGACCAAGGCCCCCGCACCCCCATCGAATGCGTATCCGCCCCGCCCCTTGGCGCAAAGGAAGACTACATACGGCATTCGTCGCGCCACGCCAAGGAAAAGCGCCCCGCTTTCGGCAGCTCCCTATATCCGAAAGATCAGCTGTGGCATACTGCCCCTCGGGGTAGGGCGGAGGACCCGTCGCAAGTGCGTCTCATAACGATTCTAGCCTTGGCCGCCGGGATCGCTGCGGTGGCGATATGGAGCTTGGGCTGGCCGTCACGCCCCCAGCCCAAAGTGGTGGCGGTGGTCAACCATGGTCCCGTGGCCGATCGGGCGCTGGAAGGCTTGCGTCAGGGATTATCCGACCGCGGCTGGCGCGAGGGCGAAACCATCCGCTTCGTTTATGACGGCCCCGAGCCCTCCCCCGAGGGATTGGCCGCCCAGGTCCGCAAGCATCTGAGCAACGGCGCCGATCTCATGGTGGCGTTGTCCACCCCGGCGGCCAAGGCCACCCGCGCTGCCGCCGAGGAAGCCGGCGTGCCACTGCTGCTGGCCCCGGCCAGCGACCCGGTGGCGTCAGGCCTGGTCAGCAGCCTGCCCCATCCCGGCGAACCTGTCACCGGCGTCACCTTTGCCCTGCAGGAACCGCGCCGGCTGGAATGGTTGACCCAGTTGCTGCCGTCGGCGCGCACGATATGGGTTCCCTATAACCACGCCGACCCCAGCCCCAGCGCCACCATGGCGCGGCTGCGCGAGACTTCGGCAAAATTGGGCGTGCGGCTTGCCACCGCCGACGTGCGCTCGGTGGCGCAGTTGGAGGATGCGCTGGCCGCTATCCCCGCCGACGTGGACGCCATTTTTCTGCCCGCCGACGCCTTTCTGTCCAGTCAGATGCCCACCATCCTGACCGCCGCGGCCACGCGCCGCCTGCCGGTCACCACGCCCCACCGCGAAGGGGTTGCGGCGGGCGCGCTATTCTCGTATGGCTTTGATCTGCCCGAGCTGGGCCGTCAGGCGGCCAGGCTGGCCGACCGTATTCTGAAGGGAACGGCAGCGGCTGACCTCCCCATCGAAGCCGCCGAAATGCAATTGTCCATCAACCTCGCGACTGCTGACCGACTGGACATCCGCATTCCCGACGACGTGCTGCGCCACGCCGTGCTGTTGGGCGGGCCGGAACGCTGACATGCCGCTGAAGCGCCGTCTGGTTCTGGCCTTCGTTCTGCTCGCGGTTCTGCCCCTGGCGGCAGCCGGCATTGTGCTGACCCGCGCCGGCTATTCCACCGCCTATACGCTGAAACTCGCCGGCCAGCACCAGGAGGCGCGGGTCACCGCCGCCGAAGTGCGGGCCCATGTGGACGAGTTGATGCGCGAACTTCTACTGACAGTCCGGGTCAAGGGCATGCATGACCTGCCCGCCGACGAGCAGCGTCGCCTGCTGGCCGAACTGCTGGCATGGGAACCCCAGTTCGCCGATCTGGCTTGGGTCGACGGCGGCGGCATAGAGCTGGCCCATGTGGCCAGAACTCAAGTTTATGGCTTGCGTGACCTGTCCACGCGCGCCGGCCTGCCTGAGTTCGAGGAGCCCCGCGCCAGCGGCCAACCATGGTTTGGCCCCATCGAGATTGACCGCAATACCGCCGAGCCGCTGATGGCCATCTCGGTCCCTTCACTCGAACCGCGCAGCGGCAAGCTGGAAGGCATGCTGGTGGCGCGCATCCGGCTCAAGCGCATGTGGGACATCGTCGCCCGCACCAGCAGCAATGACTCGCAGCTCCTTTATATTACAGAGACCGGCGGTTTGGTGGTGGCCCACCCCAACCCGTCGGTGGTGCTGGCCGGCACCCGCATCCGCCTGCCTGAAATGGACGGCATCAACATCGGCCTCGGGGGCGAAAGCGTGCTGACCGCACGGGTACCCCTGCTCATCGGCACCCGCGAATTCATCGTCCTTTCCGAGGAGCCGCTGGCCGAGGCGCTGGCGCTGCCGCTCAGCACCGCGCTGACGACTCTCCTCATCCTGGCCGGCGCCCTGGTGGCCGCCCTCGCCCTTGCCTTCCTGGCCGGCGAAACCATTGTGCGGCCGCTCAACCGGTTGGCCCAAGTGGCGGGGGAGATCGCCGGCGGCGACCTCTCCCGTCGCGCCGCCGCCGATGGCCGTTGCGACGAGATTGGCGAACTGGCGCGCGCCTTCAACTCCATGACAGCACGGCTGGTGGATTCGGTAGAGACGTTGGAGGCCAAGGTAGACGACCGCACCCGCGACCTTACCGCCGCCCAAGCCCGCCTGGTCGAGGCCATCGAGAGCGTGTCGGAAGGATTCGTCCTGTGCGACGCCGCCGACCGCGTGGTGCTGTGCAACCGCCGCTTCCACGCCTTCTTTCCCGAGATCGCTCACCTGGTCAGCCCCGGCCGGCCTTTCCAGGACGTGCTGGAGGCTGCGGCCCGCCTAGGCTTGGCCCGCGATGTCGATGCCGATCCGGAACGCTGGCTGAGGAGGCGCCTGGATCTGCGCTTCGACGAAATTCCGCACATCCAGCATCTGAGCTCGGGGCGCTGGCTGCTGATCAGCGAGCGGCGTACCGAGAACGGCCAAATAGTGGCCATTTATACAGACATCACCGACCTGAAGGTCGGCGAGGAGGAGTTGCGGCGCGCCAAGGCGCTGGCTGAAAGCGCCGCCCAAGCCAAGAGCGACTTCCTGGCGGCCATGAGCCACGAATTGCGGACGCCGCTCAATGCGGTGATCGGCTTCTCCGACACCATCCTTTCAGGCATTTTCGGGGAACTGGACCATCCACGCTACCGCGAGTACGTGCAGGATATTCACCGTTCGGGCGAGCATCTGCTGTCGCTCATCAACGATATTCTGGATCTGTCGAAGGTGGAAGCCGGCGCCATGGTCCTTGACCGACAGCCGATCGCCCTGGAGCCGGTGATCAGCCGCGCCCTGTCGATGATGCGCGATTCCGCCACCGCCCACGGCCTGACGCTAGAGGCCTCCCTGCCCGCCCATTTGCCCAAGCAGGCCCGTGACGAACGCCGCTTGCTTCAGGTGCTGTTGAAACTGCTTTCCAATGCGGTGAAGTTCA
>JAEZFE010000121.1 GCA_023437865.1 Pseudomonadota bacterium
GGACGAGCTGAAGACCGCCTATAACGGCCGCGCCAGCCGTGCTACCGGCGTGAAGAACGGCAGCAACGATACCAAGGAACCGCCGTTCCGGGGCTCGATCCTGATCAGCCAGAACGACGCGGTGAACGCGTCGGAAGCCATCCTGCAGCGCATCGTCCACCTGTACTTCAGTTGCGGCGGCCACACCGACGCCGGCAAGAACGCCGCCGACCGGCTGTCGTCGCGCCCGGTCGAGACCGTGTCCAACTTCGTGCTGCAGGCCACCGCGGCCGAGGAAAAGCTGATGGCGCTGTTCGCCCAGCGCGCCCCCGATTACGAGGCCCGCATCAAGGCCCAGCCCGAGGTGAAGCACGTCCGCCTGGCCAAGAACCACGGACAGATGATGGCCCTGGTGGATTGCCTGGCCACGCTGGTTGAACTGCCCGACGAATGGCGCAAGGAGGCCATGACCACGCTGCTGGAATGCGCCAAGGAACGCCAGCGCGCCATCGCCAGCAACCACCCAATGGTCGAGCAATTCTGGGAAATCGTGGACTTCCTGGGGCTGGACAAGCTGAACCACTCCAACGACGCCGAGCTGATCAGCATCAACCTGCCGCATTTCCAGAAGTTGGCCTCGCAGGCCGGCCAGAGCCTGCCCGACATGACCGACCTGAAGAAGCACCTGAAGACCAGCATGGCGCCGGCCTTCAAGGACAACAACCACGCGGTTTCCAGCGGCATTGAGGCCGGCAAGACCATCAAGTGCTGGCGCTTCAAGGCGCCAAAGGGAGGGATCCATGCGTAACCCGCCGCCCCTGTTCGACTTCGCGCCGCCGCCGCAGGCCGCCCAGCCAGCCCCGAACCACGTGGTCACCGCCGGTTTCGGCCCGAGTGTGGACGAGGATTGCTGGGCCATCGCCAACAAGGTGGCCAACGCGGTGCTGGACGCCGACACGCTGGCCGAGATCGACGCCATCGCCGCACGCCACGCCGAAGATCTGCAGGCCCTGACCGCCAAGCGCCGCGACCTGGCGCTGAACGTCTCGGACATTTTCAAGGACCAACGCCGCCTGCTTGGGGGTGCGCGATGACCGCCATGGCCGAAATCTGGCGCCCGGTGCCGGGTTTTGAAGGCCTCTATGAGGTGTCGAACCTGGGCCACGTGCGCAGCCTCGCCCGCATCGTCACCCGCGCAGACGGCAAGCGCCGCACCTTCCGCCCGCGCCAGCTGAAGCCGGTGCTGCGCGGTCGCGACCTACTGGCGTCGGTATCGCTGTCCAAGGGCAGCACTGTGACCCCGGTCTACCTGCACACCCTGGTCCGCCAGGTCTTTGACGAGGCCGTCCCATGAACGCCATACCCCGCAACGTGCTGACCAAGGACCAGCCGCGCGCCCGGCTGAAGGTGACGCTGGCCGCCACCCGCTACGCCGCCGAACTGCTGAACGAATTGAGCGAGCCCGCCCAGCGCCTGCTGGGCCATGAGCCCGGTGCCTGCTACGCCGAGGTCATCGACGGCCACCAGTTCGTCGCCTACCGCCTGGAATGCGGCGGCGTGGACCTGCGCGAGGTGGTGGGCGAGACCAGCCGGAGGGCCGCCTGATGCCCCGTCACGCCGTCACCGACAATCAGCTTGTGGCCAACGCCTACGAACGCGCCGCCAGCCTCGCCGTGGCCTTCATCCGCGACGGAGAATCCGTGAAGAGTGCAAAGCGGAAGCACAGCATCACCACCGACGCCGACAACTGGGGCTCGCTGATCACGCACATGGCGCTACGGATCCTGCAGGAGGGGAGCCATGGCTGATGTCGCACAGGTGTCGCACGGCAAGCCCAGTCCGCTGCCGCCATCGCTGCCGCCACGCGGTCTGTCGCGCGTGCAGGCAGCGGCCTACATCGGCGTGTCGCCAACGCTGTTCGACCAGATGGTCGAAGACGGCCGCATGCCCCCGCCGACCCGCATCAACGCCCGCACGATCTGGGACCGCCGCAAGGTGGACGCCGCCTTCTCGGCCCTGTCAGCCGACGACCTCAACCCATGGGATGAAGAATGATGTCGTCCGATCTCAAGCCTGCGAAGGACTGAGCATGCCTACCGCTATAACCATTGGCCCAGTGACGTTGATCCATGGCGACTGCATGGACCCTGAGGTGCAGGAGATGGTGCCGACATGTGACCTCTTGCTGGACGATCCGCCGTATATCGGCCTTTCAGGCGGCGTGTCCGATTACAAATCAGCGGCCATCCCCGGCGTCAGGGGCGCTCAAGCGGTGGCAACAGCGACTGTCGGTGACCCCTGGGGCGCATCGCTAGACTGGTTTCCGGCCTGGCTCCCTAAGGTGCGGGCCGGCGCCATCGTGTTCGGTGGGACCGCAATGCTGGGGGATTTGCTGACGTTATCCCCTGGCAAGCTCCAGGCCGTCGTGACTTGGTACCAGCGTAATGCCATGCCGGCAGCTCGCCCTGTGCCAACGCTCACCTGTGAGTTTGCCGTTGCGTGGCGGCGTGGCGAAGGCCTCGACTGGCGCAAGCTCCCCACGCATATCGACGTGCCAAAGCTCAATGCAGGCGCTGTATGCGGTGAGCGCCTGAAAGCACCGGGTACCAACAAGGCCCTGCACCCCGCACAAAAGCCGGTCGCGGTGATGTCAGCACTGCTTGCCGTGTGCCCACCTGGGTCTGCCGTGCTGGACGTGCATGCTGGTACCGGGACCGTAGCTGTCGGGTGCATCCGCCTGGGCCTCAGGTGCTGGGCTGTAGAGCGAGACCCTCAATACTTCGCGGCTGCCGTCGAAAGGTGCCGCCAGGAAGCGCGCCAGCCATCGTTGCTGACCGCCGGAATGATGTCCGCTTCCGAGCCTCGAAAGGAATAGCCATGGAATGGCTTGCAGAAATGAACCTTGAGCGATGCCGCCGCGACATGGCCGAACTGGCGAAATTCCCCGTAGGCGCCCGCGTGCGTGTCATCGGCCCCTATGCCGTCGATTGGCCCGGCGAATACATCGTCGTCGGGGCTCAGTACGACCACCGCCACCGTGGGGCCAACCGCTTCAACATCTGGATCGCCACAGAGGAAGAGATTAGCCGTGGGGACGGCGCTTCCACCGACCTGACGCCCGACGAACTATGCGTCGTGGACGAGCCGTCGAAGGAGGTTGCGCCTGGGCTTCTTGGCGCGCTGGAGGCGATCACGGCCGAGCTGCGCTCTCGCATAGAGGACGTCGGCCTGGGGGCGTCCGATGGCGAGGAAAAGGCACTTGCCGCCGCATACGCCGCCATCGCAACGGCAAAAGCCGGGTCCCTTTGCCATAGCGAGAACGACCATGACCAACGCTGACGCCTGCAAGGCGCTGATTGACAGCCAGGCCGCCAAGGGTCTGAGCAAGTACGGGGTGCCGCTGGAGCGGTCGGACGCCTCGGTTTCCCGCCTCGCACGCCACGGCGCCGAGGAGATGGCTGACGCCCTTGCCTACTTCGTGGAGCTGGGGCGCCGCGCCGCCGCGCTGGAAGCTGCGCTCAACCTTGCCTGGGACCTGTCCACCTATGCCGCCTGCATCAACTGGCGCGCTCGCGACAAGGACAACACGGGCGAGTGGCTGGACGAGTTGCGCGAGTTGATCGAAGCCACGCAGGCCGCCATCAAGGCGGTTCGCGCCGGGTCCCTTTCTCAGACCACCAACAAGGAATGATCCGATGAAGATGTTTCTCGTCCTGGCCCCGGCGGCTGCTGAAGGCTGCGTCTTCGACAACATCGAGGACGCCGAACACGCCGCCGGATTGCTGCGCACCAACCCGTGCAGCTCGCTCGCCGACGCCTTTGTCGAAATGTACGGCGACGACGGCCCGACCATCACCGAGGTCGAGGTTTCCGACGCCGCGTTCCAGCCGTCCCTCAGCGAGCCGGAAATCCCTGCTGACCGGGGATAGGGCGCCATTGGGGCCGCGTCTCCACTTCCTTCGAGCCGCAGGCGGAGCACCTACAATGCTTCGCCACGTCGGGGATCGGATAGGACCGGCCAAACCTCAGCACCAGCGGCGCAATCGGCAGTTCGCCGTGGTGGTGGCAGCGATTGCAGTAGACAAGCAGCGGCAGGCCTTCAGCCTCTTGCTGGGAAAGTGGAGCGCCGGTCATGGGTGGTCTGTGTTTCCGAGCGG
>JAEZFE010000156.1 GCA_023437865.1 Pseudomonadota bacterium
GGGAAACGGTAGCCATGCCCGATACAGCGGATGACACCCGCCAATACGACGACGAAACGCAATTACAGCCGAGTATGATGAGCAAGACTGAGGAAAAGCCAGCACGGCCAACCAACCGCGCCAACGACACCGATCGCCACGTCGGTGCCCGCATTCGCGAGCGCCGAATCATGCTGGGCCTGTCCCAACAGCAGATGGCGGATCTAATCGGCGTGACTTATCAGCAGGCCCATAAGTACGAGCGCGGCATCAACCGCATCTCGGCCGGCCGCCTGTACGAGATCGCGCAGGTTCTCGGTGTTCCGGTCAGCTACTTCTTCGAGGGGCTCGACAATCAGCGTGCTACCGACCTGACCGCGCGTCAGCGGATGTGCCTGGAACTGGCTCGTAACTTCTCGAGCATCAATAACGAGAAGCACCAGGAAGCGCTGTCCCAGTTGGCCCGCGCCCTGGCCTCGGAATAGACGGACGCTCGGCCAAAGCTGGCGGGTTGAAGGGGCGGTCCGCAAAGGGCCGCCCTTTTGTGTATCCAGGCGCAACCTTGGAGTTACCTTGCGCGCCCTTTAACTAATTTGACGAAGCGCCCATTCCGCGGTCGTCCGTACGGTTTCGTCCTCATCGTCCAGCAGCGCCCTCGCTGCTTCGGTCAAGCGTGGATCGCCGCTGTTGCCGATGGCGACCAGCACGTTGCGGACAAATCGGTCGCGCCCGATCCGCTTGATGGGCGAGGCGGTGAACACCTCGCGAAACGCCCCGTCATCGAGCGCCGCGAGGTCCGCCAAGCGCGGTGCGGTCAGTTCCACGCGCGGCATGAAATCGGGCTCGCGGGTGGTCCGGGCAAACTTGTTCCATGGGCACGCCGCCAGGCAGTCGTCACAGCCATAGATGCGGTTGCCCATCAACCGGGCCAGCTCCTCGGGGATCGGCCCTTTGTGCTCGATGGTCAGATAGCTGATGCAGCGGCGCGGATCGACCCGGCCAAACCCCTCGATGGCCCCGGTCGGGCAGGCATCCTGGCAGGCGGTACATGTGCCGCAATGATTGGCCTCGGGCGCGTCGGGTTCGAGC
This sequence comes from Pseudomonadota bacterium, assembly GCA_023437865.1. GTDB lineage: Bacteria > Pseudomonadota > Alphaproteobacteria > Rhodospirillales > Magnetospirillaceae > Magnetospirillum. The sequence continues at coordinate 1,069 of JAEZFE010000156.1, forward strand.
TCCAGCGCGGTATAGATTTCTCCCAGGAACAGCCAGCTGCCGAAGCGGCGCGAAACCACGTTGGAGTGGCGCCCCTGCCAGCCCAGTCCCGACTGGCCGGCCAGCGGCTTTTCCATCACCGGCGCGGTATCGACGAACACTTTAAGCTCGCCGCCCAACGATTCCACCATCCACCGCGCCAGCGCCTTCAGCCGCTTCTTGACCAGGTCGTGGTAGTCTCGGTTGCGGGCATAGATGCTGATATTGCCCCGGTCAGGCATGGCGATCGTCGCCATGGGGTCCTGGGCCGGAGCATAATTGGTGCCCAGCACGATCACCGAGCGTACCTCGCTCCACAGGCCTTTGGGGCTGGCCCTGCGCTCCTGGGTCTCGGCCATCCAGCCCATTTCGCCGTGTCGGCCCTCGGCCACATACGCAGCCAGATCGGCAGCCCACTCGGCTGAAGCGGGGGCGAAGCCGACGGTGTCGAAGCCGAGTTCGAGCGCCTTGGCGCGGATGAGGTCCTTGGTGGCTTGCATCGGCTGCGGGGCTGGCGGTTGGTGAACCACAAAGACACGGGGGCACAGAGAAGGCACAGAGAAAAATAAGCTACTCTTCCTCTGTATAAGCGCGGAGCCTCTGTGTCTGTGCGCCTAAATCACCGAGTGTGGTCTTAGCCGCGTCCGCGATAGCTCGGCACGCCTTGGTCGGGCAGCCACAGGCCGGCGGGCGGGGCATCGGTCTGCCAGAACACGTCGATCGGGATGCCGCCGCGCGGATACCAGTAGCCGCCGATGCGCAGCCAGACCGGCGAGCAGGCGTCCACCAGCCGCTTGGCGATGGAGACGGTGCAGGCCTCGTGAAAGGCGCCGTGGTTGCGGAACGAGGCGAGAAACAGCTTCAGCGACTTCGATTCCACCAGCGATTCATCGGGAACGTAATCGATGCAGATGTGGGCGAAATCGGGTTGGCCGGTGATCGGGCACAGCGAGGTGAATTCCGGCGCGGTGAAGCGCACCAGATAGGTGGTGCCGGGATGCGGATTGGGCACGGTCTCCAGCATCGCCTCGTCCGGTGACGGGGGAATCGCGGCGTGGCTGCCCAATTGGGTCAGGTGTTGGTAATCAGCCATTACTTGGCACCCATCTTCTTGATCGTATTCGTCGTGCTCTGACCTTCGACCAGATTAGCCAGCACGACCTTGCCGCCCCAACCCATGACGTCGTTGGCTCCCACCACGGTTTCAACCGTGTAATCGGCGCCTTTGACCAGCACGTCGGGCTTCAGCGCGCGGATCAGGTCGAGCGGCGTATCCTCGCCGAAGATCACCACCAGATCGACCGAGGCCAGCGAGGCCAGCACGGTGGCGCGCGCGGCCTCCGACTGGACCGGGCGGGTGGGGCCCTTGAGCCGGCTGACCGAGGCGTCGGAATTCAGCCCCACCACCAAGCGGTCGCAAGCGCCTTTGGCCTGACCGAGCAGCGAGATGTGGCCCGGATGCAGCAGGTCGAAGCAGCCGTTGGTGAAGCCGACCTTCAGGCCCTTGCGGCGCCAGCGGTCCGCCACGTCCACGGCGGCTTCCACGCCCAGCACCTTGGTTTCGGCCGACAGAATCTCGTCGTGGTGCAGCGCCGCGACAACCTCGGCGGCGTAGGCCACGGCGGTGCCGACCTTGCCCACCACGATGCCGGCGGCGACGTTGGCGATCTTGGCGCCGTCCCTGAAGCTGGCTCCCGAGGCCACGGCGGCGGCCAGGGTGGCGATCACCGTGTCGCCTGCGCCCGAGACGTCGAACACTTCGCGTGCCTCGGCGGGCAGATGATGGGTTTCGCCGCCGCTGCTGACCAAGGTCATGCCGTCCTGGCTGCGGGTGACCAGCACCGCCTCGACCCCGCAGGTGTCGATAAGATGGCGGGCGGCGGCCACCACCGCGTCGTCGCTATCCACCTTCATGCCGGTGGCTTCATGCAATTCCTTGCGGTTGGGCGTCAGCAGGGTGGCGCCCCGGTACTTGGTGTAATCGGTGCCCTTGGGGTCGCAGATGACCGCCTTGCCCTGCGCCCGGGCCCGCGCGATCAGCTCAGCCACCACCGGCTCGGAGAGAACGCCTTTGCCGTAATCCGACAGCACCACCGCGCCGGCCTTGGCGATCAATTTGTCGGCGCGCGCCAGAATCTGCTCGCGCGACAAAGTCGACAGCGGTGCCGAGGTCTCGCGGTCGGCGCGCAGTAATTGCTGGGCACTGGCGAAAAAGCGGGTCTTGATGGTGGTTTGGCGGCCGTTCTCGATGACCAGGCAGGGGTCGATGGCATCATGCTCGCCCAGCAAGCGGCCGACTTCACGGCCCGCCTCGTCGTCGCCCACCACGGCGACGAAGGCCGGCGCTGCGCCCAAGGCCACCAGATTGCGCACCACGTTGCCGGCACCGCCCAGCATGGCGCTCTCGCGCTCGATGCGCAGCACCGGGATCGGGGCCTCCGGCGAGATGCGGTCCACCGCGCCATAGATGAAGCGGTCCAGCATGGCGTCGCCGATGCACAGCACCTGAGTGCCCTTCAGCCCCTCAACCAGTTGAACCAGCGCCGAGATTTCCGTCATGCGTCAGACCCCGTGAAACACTGGGGGTCGGTTACCGCACGGGCGCGGGGGATGCAAGACATATCACTAGGAAATTAGGAACTTCATGTCGCTGCCCTCCAGCACCAGGGCGGTAAGCGCTCCCGAGCGGTAGGCGGCGGTATCGATGCCGATGCGGTTGGCGCGGATTTCCGGGGCGGGCACCGGCGTGTGGCCGTGCACCACGGTTACGCCCAACGGCCTGCTGTCGAACAGGAAATCGTCGCGGATCCACAGCAAGTCCGACGGTTCCTGGTCTTCCAGCGCCACACCGGGGCGGATGCCGGCATGGACGAACAGGTAGTCTCCCTCGCGGTGGGTCAGCGGCAGGCGGGCGAGGAAGCGGACATGGGCGGGCGGCATCGCTTGCGACAGGATCAATTGCAGCGCCGCCATGTCGTTCTCCACGCCCTCGGGCAGGGAATTGCCGGCATAGGATCGCACCGTCTCCAGGCCGCCGTTGCGGCACCAGGCGCGGCCCAGATGGGTTTCGTCGAGGAAGCGGATCAGGCAGTCTTCATGATTGCCCTTGAGGCAGGTCCAGCCGGCCCCAGCCAGGGGGCCCGATGCGGGCGGGCCGGCGGCCAGACGCGCGACCACGCCGCGCGAATCCGGGCCCCGGTCCACGTAATCGCCGAGGAAGATCAGCCCCACCGAGCGCGCAGGGTGGCGGGCAGCGTCGTTCTCGATGCGTGCGAGCAGTTGCTCCAGCAGGTCAAGGCGGCCATGCACGTCGCCGACCGCATAGACCCGGCGGCCGTCGGGCACGCGCGGCTGGGCGTTTTGCGGGGCTTGGGCGTCCGTCATGTGCATTTCGCTCTAGGATCGCCGGAATGCGCGATGTATTTTGTCCTCTCAGAACGACTTTGCTCTTTTCCGGGGCGAAGGACAACGCTCCAACCGATGGGGCGTATTCGCCAGAATGGGGATGGGATGAACGCCACAGCGTTCGGAGGCAAGCCGCAGGAAATCGTCACGCCGGAGAGCCTGCTCTTCGACGCCGCTGAGCGCGTGGGCCGCATTCGCGAGGGCCGCCTGGCTCTGCACCTGCATCTGTCCGACCTGCTGCCGCAGAACCGCGAGGACGCGAAGATCCGCATCGCGTTCCGCATGTTCGAATCCATGGTCGACGTGTTCCGCGGCCAGATGTTCCTGCTGACCAATTCGGATATCGTGCTGATTTGCAAGGATGCGCGCCTGGCCGATCTGGACGCCATCGTCTACAAGTTGCGCGCGCTGTTCTCCAAGGACCCGCTGACCTATTCCGAGACGGCCGACGGCGAGGACCGTTTCGTCACCTATTACGACCTGGAAGTGGATTACGACGCGTTCTTCGCGGTGTCCGCTCAGTTGGTCGAGCGTGCCAAGAAGCGCCTGGCCGATGCCCGCAGCGCCGCCCAGATGCAGCCGCTGGACGCGCGCAACCTCAACCGCGTCATCGAAGCTATCGGGGCCAAGGACATTGCCGGCGTGGTGCGCCGCCAGCCGTGCATCCGGTTTTCGGAGAAGATGGTGGCCGAGGTGGCGTTCCAGGAATTCTTCATGTCCATCGCCGACCTGCAGAAGGTGCTGGCGCCTGACGTGAATATCCTGTCCAACCGCTGGCTGTTCCAGCACCTGTCGCAGATCCTGGACCAGCGCGTGCTGTCGGTGCTGCAGGATGCCGGTTTCCGCAAGCTGCCGGCGGCGTTCTCGGTCAATCTTAACATGGCTTCCATCGACACCGCCGAGTTCCGCGCCTTCGAAGCCGCCATCCGGGGGCGCGCCGGCCTGGTGGTGGAATTCCAGTTGATGGACATCTTCAATAATCTGGACGGGTTCTTCCGGGCGCGTGACCTGCTGCGACGGAACGGCCACAAATCGGTGCTCGACGGCATGAGCCCGATCACGCTGCAGTTCATGGACGCCGAGCTCTACGACACTGATTTCGTCAAGGTGAACTGGAGTGCCGACATGGCCGACGAGGTGGTCACCAGTGACCTCCACGCCGCCCTCGGCCCGGTGGGGTTCGACCACGTCATCCTCGCCCGTTGCGACACCGAAGGGTCGATCGCCTGGGGTCTCAACCAGGGCATTCGCCACTTCCAGGGCCGCTTCCTCGACTCGATGGTCGCTGCCGTGACCATGGCGCAATGCGACAAGGCGCCGGCTTGCACCCTGGCCCAGTGCACCCAGCGCCATGGCGTGATTTCGGGTCGGCCTCGCGTCGAGTGCGGCAACAACGACATGCTTGACGCCTTCCCGCCGCTCAAGGCTCTGCGATGATTGCGAACCCGCCTACCGGCACCGGCCGCGCCGGCAGCCAGGAAACCCTGCTGATCGATTACCTGAACCGGCTCGATCGCCACCGCTCGGACCGCCGCGCGGTGCACATCCACCTGTCCGGCCTGCACAGCCAGAACCGCCGCGACCATCATCTGCGCATCGCCACAGGCACCTTCGAGCAGCTGGTCAAGATGCTGCAGGCCCAGGTGTTCTCGCTGGCCAATTGCGATTTAATGATCGTCTACAAGGCCCAGGCTCAGGACGAGGTCGAGTCGGCCATCGTCAAGCTGCGCTTCCTGTTCTCCGACGACCCGCTGATCATTGAGGAAGCCCAGGGCCGCAAGGGCAGCTTCTGCACCTGGTACGATCTAGACCGTGAATATGACGTGCTGGTATCGCTGGCGCAGAAGATGTTCCAGGACGAGCAGGCCCGCCGCCGGGCGGAGGCCGAGCGCCTTAGCCGCGAAACTCGACTCGACGACAAGCCCAAGGGCACGCCGTTCACGCCGGAATTGCTGGCCCGTGTCGAGGCCGCGCTGGGCCAGGCCGACCTTGCCAATCTGATGCGTCGCCAGGCGGTGTGCGCCGTGGTCGGGCAGGCGGCGCCGCAGCCGGTGTTTCACGAGCTGTTCATCTCCATCAACGACCTGCGCCAGACGTTGATGCCGACGGTGAATATGAATTCCAGCCCCTGGCTGTTCCAGCAGCTGACCGAGACGCTGGACCGCCGCGTGCTGTCACTGCTGAATAAGCACGACGACCGCACGCTGGAAGGCGACATCAGTATCAACCTTAATGTCAGCACCATTCTCAGCCCCGAATTCATGGTCTTCGACGATAACGTCAAGGCCGGCATGCGAGGCACCATCGTGCTGGAGTTGCAGAAGGTCGATATCTTCGCCGATCTGGGCGCCTATTTGTTCGCCCGCGACTTTGCCCATGATCGGGGCTATCGCATCTGTGTCGACGGGCTGAACTATTCCATGCTGTCCTTTGTCGACCGCGAGCGCCTGGGTGCCGACTTGATCAAGCTGATCTGGGACCCGTCGTTGACCGAGGAAAAGGACAAGAAGACCGACGCGCTCAAGCGCATCGGCGTCACCCGCATCATCCTGGCTCGCTGCGACACGCCGTCGGCGATCGAATACGGCCACTCGGTGGGCATCACCCTGTTCCAGGGGCGCCATATCGAGCAGACCCTGCAAAGCGACATCCGCCGCCGCGGCATCGCCCGCACGCGCCCACGGACGTATTAAGCAAAATGGCCGGGACAAGCCCGGCCATTTTCTTTAGTCCCGCAAGCTCAGCCGCAGGTGCCGCAGCACGAGGCCTGTTCCTTGGCCTTGGCGATGCGCACGCGCCACAGTTCCGGACCTTGCTCCAGATAAGCCCATTCGAACTTGCCCGAACGTTCGGCGGCAAACTGGTAGTACAGCGGCAGCGGGTCGTGGTCGTTGGCCAGCACGAAGGCGGCACCGGGGGCCAGGGCGTCGAAGGTGCTGAAGATGCGCGGGTGGCGCTCGCGCGGGGCGATCTCGCGGACGTCCAGGACGGTCTCGGTCATGGGATGGGAACTCCGGACAGGTTGACTGCGCATACCTAAGCAAATTGGTCGGGCATGCAGCCTTGAGCCCGGTCAAGGGAGATGCGGTTTGCACGTTGCCGCCTGGGGGCCTATATCCAGGCGATGCAGGATTTTGCCCTTCAGGTAGAACATCTCGTTAAGTCCTTCGGTGCCGTACGGGCCGTGGACGGGATTTCCTTTGCCGCGCGGCGCGGCTCGACGGTGGCTTTGCTGGGCGGCAACGGCGCCGGCAAGACCACCACCATCTCCATGCTGCTGGGGCTGCTGCTGCCGACGTCGGGCACTATCCGGGTGCTAGGCGAGGACATGGTGCACCATCGCCACCGGGTGCTGCCGCGCCTGAATTTCTCCAGCCCGTATGTGGATCTGCCGCATCGGCTCAGCGTGCGCGAGAACCTCACGGTCTACGGCCACCTCTACGGCGTCGCCCATCTCAAGCGCCGGATTGCCGAACTCACCGAGGAGCTGGAACTGGGTGCCTTCCTCGACCGCGCCGCCGGCAAGCTGTCGGCGGGCCAGAAGACCCGTGTGGCCCTGGCCAAGGCGCTGCTCAACAAGCCGGAC
>JAEZFE010000178.1 GCA_023437865.1 Pseudomonadota bacterium
TGGGATTCCAGCTGGAACACCCCGACCGTCTGACCCGAGGCCATCAGCTCATAGGTGCGCGTATCGTCCAGCGGCAGCAGGTTCCAGTCCGGCGCCGCGCCGCGCCGTGACAGATACCCCTTCGCCCGGTCCAGCACCGTCAGCGTTTTCAGGCCCAGGAAGTCGAACTTCACCAGACCCGCCGGCTCGACCCACTTCATGTTGAACTGGCTGGCCGGGATGGTGGAGCGGGGGTCCTGGTACAGCGGCACCAGTTCGGTCAGCGGTCGGTCGCCGATGACGATACCCGCCGCGTGGGTCGAGGCGTTGCGGTACAGCCCCTCAAGCTCCAGCGCCGTCTCCAGCAGCGCCTTGACGGACGGCTCGGCGTCGCGCGCTTCACGCAGGCGGGGCTCGAGGTCGATGGCCTGGGCCAAGGTCACCGGGTTGGCGGGGTTGGCCGGCACCATCTTGGCCAGACGGTCCACCTGGCCCAGCGGCATCTGCAGCACACGGCCGACGTCGCGCAGCACGGCGCGCGCCTGCAAGGTGCCGAAGGTGATGATCTGGGCCACACGGTCCTTGCCGTAGTGGTCCTGGACGTAGTCGATCACCTCTTCCCGCCGCTCCTGGCAGAAGTCGATGTCGAAGTCGGGCATGGAGACCCGCTCGGGGTTCAGGAATCGCTCGAACAGCAGGCCGAACCGCAGGGGATCAAGGTCTGTGATCGTCAGCGACCACGCCACCAGCGAACCGGCGCCAGACCCCCGCCCCGGCCCGACCGGGATGTCGTGCAGCTTGGCCCATTTGATGAAGTCCGACACGATCAGGAAGTAGCCGGGGAACCCCATCTGCTGGATGATCCCGACCTCCCATTCCAGGCGGGCCCAGTATTCCTCTTCCGGCGCGGCGGGCGTCACCTGCTGCAGGCGGACCTTCAGCCCCTCGCGCGCCTGATGGGCCAGTTCGTCGGCTTCGGAGCGGCCGGCCCCGGTGTCGAAGCGTGGCAGGATCGGTTTGTGCGTCTCGACCAGGAAGGCGCAGCGGCGGGCGATGTCGATGGTGTTGTCGCAAGCCTCGGGCAAATCGGCGAACAGTTCACGCATCGCGGCGGGCGGCTTGAACCAGTGCTGGTCAGTGACCCGGCGACGATCGTCCTGACCGGTGAAGGCGCCGTCCGCGATACACAGCAGAGCGTCGTGCGACTTCGCCTGGGCCGCCTTTGCGTAATATACGTCGTTGGTGGCGACCAAGGGCACGTCGTTGGCGTAGGCCCATTCGACCAGACCGGGTTCGGCCGCCGACTCTCGCGGCAAGCCGTGACGCTGCAACTCAACATAGAAACGGTCGCCGAACGCGCGCCGCATCTCGGCTAACGCAATCTGAGCTTCGCTGGCCTTGCCCTGTGCGAACAAGGGGTCGATCGGGCCGTCCGGCCCGCCTGACAGCAGGATCAGCCCCTCCGACTTATCCACAACCTGCGCCCAAGGTACGCCGGGCTCGGCCATCTCGCCCGCATCCAGATAGGCGGACGACGACAGGGCGCACAGATTGAGCCAGCCCTTACGGTTCTGCGCCAGCAGAACGACGGTCGGGGTCTTAGCCCAACGTTCGGTCATCTGACCGCCGATCCCCAGGACTGGCAAGGCGCAGGCGACGATGGGTTGCACCCCCGCGTCGCGAGCCGTCTGGCTGAACTCCAGCGCGCCGAACAGGTTGGCGCGGTCCGCCACCGCCACCGCCGGCATGCCCATGTCAGCGGCCATCTTGCCGATCTTGCCCGCCTTGATCGCCCCCTCCAGCAAGGAATAGGCGCTGCGGACCCTCAGATGGACAAAGCCGTCAGCCAAAAAATCGTCTCCCGCTCGTCAACTGGCTCTGAAGATCACCCAGAGGCGACCGGAACCCTGAACGGATTCCAAGGCCCTAGGCGACCAGAAAGGCGGCCTGCCAGACCATCCAGACGAAGCCGCTGCATGACGCAAGCGACAGCATATCCCGGACCCAACGCGACATCAGCTTATCCCCAGAATGATGTTCTGGTAATGTTCTATGTTCCGCGTTCGTTCTCGTCAAGCCGGACTAAATGCCCCCTCAAGCCGCCACGGGCAAACCGGCCGCTTTGAAGATTATCGGCAGACGTGCATCCCAGGTGTGATCAGCCAACGCCTTGGCCCGCCCGCGCTGAACCATCGGATAGGCCAGTTCCGGGTTGTTGATGAGTTCGCCCAACCGCGTCAGACCGGCGGGTAGATCCATCCACCGGAACATCGCGATGTCGCGGCCCTCCTCAAAAATCTGTTCGTAGTAGCGGCTGACATCCGTGAACGGCAGGGCTCCCGACAACAGGATGGTGAAGGGCCGCTCATGCGAGCCCGCACCGAAATTGCCGTTGGTGTTCAGCACCACACGGCTCTGCCGCATCAGTTCGACGACCTTGGGCATCGGTTGCGGGCCCAGATAGGTGACGTTCTTGAAGCGATAGAGCTGCTCCTGCCAATTGTCGCCGCAGATGACGATCGGCAGCCTGGTCTTGGCCAGCGCCTTGACGAAGTTGAACCTGCGGGTCGTGCGAACCACGGTGTCGATGTGGTGACAGGCGACGCGCGCCCCCGCGTTGTCCGGATTGCTCAAGTCCATGCCGGAGTCAGCCAGAACCTTGTCGAAAACGACGTGCGGCGGCGCCCATTCGATCGCCAGCGCCTGTTCCAGCGCCGCCTCGAAGATCTTGCGGGTCTGGACGGGCGCTCCCGCCCAGGGGATCTCGGGGCGATGGCACGTCCCCGACCACAACAGCGGGATCGGGCGCGCGGCATAGGCCGCCAGATCCTCTTCCGGCGCAGGCTCGCAGGCCGCCGGGTGGGGAAAGAACGTCAGATTGGGATGGCGATCGGCGCCGTAAATGCTCTGGATGGCCTCGATCTGGGTCGGATCGACCATGAGCATCGGCGTCTCGGGCGGCGTGCCCTCCAGTCGCACATGGTGCTTGAGCGCGTAGTCCGTGTGCCAAAGAACATGAGGAGCGCCGAAGAGCTGCGCCAGGGTTCGGCCGTCGAGCGCCCTCTGCTCTCCCATGATGTTGATCGTGAAAAGCAGATCCGGCCGAATCTCTTCCGCTAGGTTCATCAGTCGCGCCTGAACGTTCTGCGCGGTCGTCAGGTCATCGACCAAGACGACATGGCCCGCCCGCCGCATGGCTTCGGCCGCCAGGTCCGCAAACGTGCGCGTGCCGTCGTACTGAGACAGGCCCTTGAGGATCAGGATCACCATAACCCTGGGCTATTCAGATTCCCGGCCGCACTCAATCGAAGGTCGATCAGTAGGCGTGGCTCTCGGCCGCGCGCTCTTCCAGATGGCCGTCCTTGATGGCGAAGACGCGGTCCATGTGGCCGGCTAGCTCCATGTTGTGGGTGGCGATGAGAGCGGCGACACCCGTCGACTTGGCGTGAGCGCGCAAGCTTTCGAACACCGCCTGACTGGTGGCGGGATCCAAGTTGCCGGTCGGCTCGTCCGCCAGAAGCAGGCGCGGGCTGTTGGCCAGGGCGCGGGCGATGGCCACGCGCTGCTGTTCGCCGCCGGACAGTTGCCCCGGCTGATGCGTCACGCGTTCGCCAAGGCCCAAGGCGGTCAGCTTCTCATCAGCGCGGCGGCGGGCCTCGGCCTGACCGACACCCGCGATGCGCATCGGCAGGGCGACGTTATCGCGGGCGTCGAACTCGGGCAGCAGATGGTGGAACTGATAGACGAAGCCGATGCGGGACAGACGCAGGCGCGTGCGCGCGCCCTCGTCCAGCGCCGCCACGTCCTCACCGTCGATCAGCACCTGGCCGCTGGTCGGATGCTCCAGCAGGCCCGCTGCGTGCAGCAGGCTGGACTTGCCCGAGCCCGACGGACCGATCAGGCCGACGACCTCGCCCGGCATGACGTCCACATCGACGCCCTTCAGCACCGTCAGCCCGCCCTGGGCCGTCGGATAGGTCCGGGTGACACCCCGCAGAGACAGGGTCGGCACGCCCGCAACCTTGGACATTGCATTCGATTTCGCGGACAACTTACTCATATCGCAAGGCTTCCACCGGATCGAGCTTGGTGGCCTGCCACGACGGAATCAGGCTGGCGACGCACGACATGAACAACGACCAGACCGCCACCCAGGTCACATCCACCGGATCTACCAGCGCGGGGATGGCCTCCAGCATATAGACGTCGGCGTTGAACAGCTGGACGCCGAACAGCCCCTCAAGGAAATGCTGGATCGCGCCGATGTTCAGGCAGAACAACAGGCCCAGCACCAGGCCCGTCAACGTCCCGGCTACGCCGATCATCGCGCCGGCCAGGAAGAACACCCGCAGCATGGCGCCGCGGCTGGCGCCGACGGTGCGCAGAATGGCGATGTCGCGCGTCTTGTTCTTCACCAACATGAAGATGCCGCTGATGAT